>JAENIX010000086.1 GCA_016844415.1 Actinomycetota bacterium
AGACCGCAGGGACATCGAGGCGATCGCTTCCCTTGCGAGGGAACACGGCGTGGAAACCGTGGTGATCGGCCTCCCGTTGCATTCGGACGGCACCGAGGGGACCCAGGCCGCCCGGGCAAGGGCGTTCGGGGAGAAAGTTCGCGGCACCCTCGGCCTTCCGGTCGTCCCATGGGACGAACGAATGACCACCGCCCAGGCGGAACGTTACCTAATCGAGGCCGGCGTGCGCAGGGAGAAGCGCAAAGAGGTCCGCGACAGCCTCGCCGCCGCCCTCCTGCTGCAGTCTGCGCTGGACGCCCGGAACAGGGAATAGGCCCCCCGTTGCTCTCGCAAAGGTTCAAGACCCTGCTCGTGCTTTCGCAGGCGGCGGTCGTCGTCCTCGCCTTTCTCCTCATGGACTCGCCCTCCGGGAACGGATGGCGTAAAGCGAAGGTGTATATTCCGAAGGGAAGCGCCGGCTCCGAGGTTGCGCGGCTGCTGGCCGCGAAAAACATATTGCTGCATCCCAACGTCTTCCGTCTGCTGATCCTGGGCACGGGGACGGGGAAGAAGCTGAAATACGGCGAATACGCTTTCTCCGATCCGCCATCCGCCGTGGAGATCTGGTGGAAGCTTTACCGCGGCGATGTCCTGCGATACCAGGTGACAATACCCGAGGGGTCGAACATCTACGACGTCGCCGAGATCCTGCGGGACCAGGAACTCGCCGATCCGGACAAGTTCATCGAAGCCGCGTCATCCCCCGAGGTGCTCGGACGCCTGGGTGTCCCCGGAGCGACTGCGGAAGGCTTTCTCTTCCCGGATACGTACCAGTTTGAAAAAGCGATGTCCCCCGTGGAAATCCTGGAAACCATGGTCCGACTGTTCCGAAGAAGGTTTCCGACCGAATGGGAAAGCCGCGCCCGGGAGGACGGCTTCTCCCTGCTGCAACTCGTCACCATAGCCTCGATCATCGAAAAGGAAACGGGGGTGAAAGAGGAAGGTCCGCTGGTTTCGGCCGTGATTCGCAACCGGCTCGCGCTGGGGATGCCTCTCCAGATGGATCCCACGGTGATCTACGGCCTGAAGCTGTTCGGAACGGAGATTACGAGGAAAGACCTGCAGACGCCGTCTCCGTACAACACGTACCTGAACCGCGGGCTGCCTCCAGGCCCCATCGCCAACCCGGGAATCGAGGCCATAAGGGCCGCGCTTTTCCCCGCCGGGACGGATTACCTGTTCTTCGTTTCCCGAAACGACGGATCGCACACGTTTTCGAGGACCCTTCAGGAACACAACCAGGGGGTGGCCTACCTGAGGAAAGACAAATCCGAGGATTAGGGACACTCGCAGGCGGATGAAGCGGGGAGGCTATTCCTCGACGTCTCCTGCGGGGACCTTCTTGATGCCGTCTTCCGGCTCATCCTTCATGTACTTCTCGTCCCGCTCCAGCTTCTCCTGGCACTCTACGCAGTACTTCGCGAAGGGCAACACCTTCAGCCGCCCCTTCGGGATCTTCACGCCGCACTCCTCGCAGAGGCCGTACGTACTTTCGTCGATACGGTCGATGGCGTCGTCTATCTGCAGCAGCTTCTTCTTCTCCCTGTCGGTGAGGATCATGTCCAGTTCGCGCGTCCGTTCCTCGGAAACGGAGTCGATGATGTCACCGATGTCCGGAGCGATCCCCTCTACGGGGGGCTTCGATCGGCGGGCGATACCCCGCACGAGATCTTCCCTCATGCGGAGCAGCATCTCTTTTTGCGATTTCATGCGCAGCAGACTCCCGGACCGGATTTAAAAATTACGTTAGTATACCCGCGGACGCACCGGTGTCAACCGGTTTTGCGGGCACCGTTTTTGCGAACAGGTCCCATTCCCGCGCCCCGGTTATCCTCGCACGGCAGAACCGGCCCGCCCGGGACGCGTACCCGCTCAGGACCACGTTTCCGTCCACTTCCGGCGCTTGTCCCTTGTGGCGGCCGACCGCGCGTCCCCGCGCGAACGTCTTCTCGACCAGGACCTCCACCTCCTCGCCCGCCATGGCCGTGTTTCTGGCTGCCAGGATGTCCGCCTGGACGTCCTGGATCCTTTGCGCGCGCTCCCGCTTCAAACGGTCCGGCACCTGCCGGGTCATCGCGAAGGCCGCAGTCCCGTCCTCCCGCGAATACGGGAACACTCCCAGGTAGTCCCAGCGGGTGTCGTGGACGAACCGCAGCAGCCGGTCGAACGCCCTCGCGGTCTCTCCGGGGAACCCGACGATCAGGGAGGTCCGCAGGAAAACGCCGGGGAGCCGTTCCCTCAGCCGCCGGACGAGGGCATGCACGTCGTCCGGCCCATACCGCCTTCCCATCATGCTAAGGATGCCGGGGTCGATGTGCTGCACGGGAATATCGAGGTAGCGGCAGATTTTCTTTTCGGCACCCAGCAGATCGATAAGGGAGTCGTCTATCCTGCCCGGATAAAGGTACAGAAGGCGAACCCACCGCACGCCTCCGATCTTGCATATGTCCCTGACGAGTGGGACGAGTCCCCCTTTCTCGCCCCGGTCCGCCCCATAAGATGTGATGTCCTGGCCGACGAGGTTGATCTCCCGCGCCCCCTTCCGAACGAGGATGCGGATCTCCGCGAGGACGGACTCCCTGGCACGGCTTTGAAGCGGCCCCCGGATCGCCGGGATCGTGCAATAGGAGCACCGGTTGTCGCACCCCTCGAGGATCTTCACGAAAGCCGACGCCCGCCCTTCCCCTGGAACGCGGCGCTCGTAAGCTTCGTCGGGAAGCGCCGCCCCGGATACGTGCGTCCTGGGCGCCTCTCCTTCCAGAAGCTTCCGTATCAGGCCCGGCAGCGCGGGGAGGTCGCCCGGCCCGATGAAGAGATCGACTTCGGGTAGCAGCTCCGGAAGATCGTCGCGGTAGCGGGTCGCCATGCAGCCCGCTACGACCAGGCGCCGTATCCTCCCCTTCTCCTTCGCACGCGCCAGCGCCAGGATCTCCCCTATCGATTCCTCCTTGGCGTCGCGTATGAAGCCGCAGGTGTTAACAACCGCCACGTCCGCGCGGCCTCCGGTAACGACGCGGCATCCATCGGCGGATAGCAGGCCATTCATCACCTCGCTGTCCACCGTGTTCTTCGCGCAGCCCAGCGTAAGGATGCGCACGGTCGTGGGCTTTCCCCGGATCATCCGTCGACGACCTCCACGCCCTTGGGCTTTCGGAAGCGGAACAGGCTGCCGGGGAGAGAAAGACCAAGTTCGGTCCCTTCGAGATAGAGGTGGTTGCTGCCGCCCATCCGGTCGTAGATATGTATCTCACGCACCGTGAGGTCGCCGTTCCCCACCACGATGTCGATCCTCTGGACCTCGGGGGCGCCGTCGCCGCGCGGAACAAGCCTCAGGGCGGTCTCGTCACCGCCCTTCCTCGATACCGAATTCTCAACCCGGAAAAGCCCTGTGATATCCCCTTTTCCGAACATCAGGAGGAGGGGGACTCTCCCCCCGAGCCCCTTTTCGTCTAGCTTGCGGCGGAAAACCTGGGGGGAATCGGGCGGGCGGAAATACAGGTGTTCCCCGTCGGCAAGGAATATCTGTGCGTCCTTCCCGCGGTATTCCCAACGCATCTTCAGCGGCGCCTCGAAGTAGACCTGCCCGTAGGCCTTACTTAGCCGAATAAGTCTTTGCCGTCGAGTATTTATATGCCACTTTCTGAAGCAATGCCTGACCTGTCTCCTCCGCTTCCGCCGGGACGGCGTGCGCCAGAAAAAGAAGGAGGGCCGCCAGCGCGGCCCGGACCGCCGGGTGCTTCAGCACGAAATTCCCCCTTTCGACACCGGTAATAACAAATCATCTTACACCAGAAGCACGGACGAAGAGGACCACGGCGAACCGATCGAATCATGTGTGCCAGGCGGCGCCCCAGCTCAATAATACCGCCATGCGGACGCACCGCCCAGTAGTACCCTACGGTGCACCACGACGGAGTTAACCTCCGATGTGGTGCAGGTCGCGAGCCCCCCTACCAAATACCTCGACCGGGGGGCAGGCGTAGCTCCGGGGAAGTCCCCGCGCGAGCCCGGAGTCCTGTCCGGGCGGGACATACCTCAGTGCCTGGACGGATTATTAGATCGCGACGCCGACCCGCCGAAAAAGGATGTGCGGCGGGAGCGCTCTCATACGCTTACTCCCAGCGCCCGCAGGGAGGCGACGAGGGAATCGTGCGACGTGTAGCGGATCCCCTTCATCCCCACGCGCCTCGCCCCTTCGGCGTACTCCTCGATGTCGTCGACGTAGACGCACTCATCCGGCAGGACGCCGAGCTTTCCGAGGGCATCACGGTAGATCCCCTCTCCCGGCTTCATCTCCTTGACGTCGAATGAGAGCGTCACGGAATCGAACTGGGGGAACACCTCAACGCTCTTGAAGAAATGCTCATAATGCCATTCGTTGGTGTTGGAAAGCAGTCCCACCTTGTACTTCCCCTTGAGCTCCATAATCAGCGCGGAGGTGGAAGGGATCGGAGTGAAGATGTCGGTGAAAGCCCGGAAGAACCCTTCCATCGGGATCGACAGGTTTCCCAACCGGACCGCTTCGCGATAGAAATTTTCCGACGAGACAAGGCCGGTCTCGTACCTGCGCGGCAGGTCCGACGCGTAGATCGCCTCTTTCAGCTCCCGGAAGCCCTTATCGGTATGGGAAAGCAGGCTGCGGAGGAACAACTCGTTGTCGAACTTGCAAATGACGTTCCCGAAATCGAAAACAACGGCCCTGATCGATGAATCCTTCGTCACTTTCTACCTGTCCTGGTCCTTTCTCGTGACGTAGACTTCCCGCGGCTTGCCTCCCTCGGACGGCCCCACGATCCGCTGCCGCTCCATCTCCTCGATTATGCGGGCGGCCCGGTTGAAGCCGATCTGGAGGCGTCGCTGCAGCATGGACACCGAGGCGCGCCCGGCCATAACGATCACCTCCACGGCCTCGTCGAACTTCTCGTCCATCGACGGGTCCGGCTCATCCTCGCCTGGAGCCTGTGCGGTGATGGAGGTCTCGTATACCGGAGCGCCCTGCGAGCGAAGGTGCTCCACGACGCGCTGGATCTCCCCTTCCCCGACGTAGGGGCCGTGGACCCGCAGGATCCCCCCGACCCCCGGCTGGAGGAAAAGCATGTCTCCGAAGCCAAGTAGCGTTTCCGCACCCGACTGTTCCAGGATGGTCCGGGAGTCGTACTGGGACGCAACCTTGAAGGAAATCCGCGCCGGGAAGTTCGCCTTGATCGTGCCGGTCAACACGTCCACGGAGGGGCGCTGGGTAGCGAAGATGAGATGGATTCCCGCCGCTCTCGCCATCTGGGTCAGGCGGGTGATCGTGTCCTCGACCTCCCGCCGGGAGGCTGCCGTGAGCATGAGGTCGGCCAGCTCATCGACCACGATGACGATGTACGGGAGCCGGGCAAGGTCCTCGCCCTCCCCGTTGCGGGCCTTCGCGCGGAACGCCGAGCGGGAACGCTTCTCCACGATCTGGTTGTAGGCGTCGATGTGCCGGACGCCGTTCTCCATGAAGAGCTGGTACCGGCCGGTCATCTCCCCCACCGCCCACTTGAGCACCTGTGCCGCGTCCCTCGGCTGCGTGACGACGCTGTGGTAGAGGTGCGGGATCCCCTCGTAGAGCGTGAGCTCCAGCATCTTCGGGTCTACCAGGATCAGACGAACCTCCTCGGGAGTCGCGCGGAACAGGATCGACAGGATCATGGTGTGCAGCGCGACGCTCTTCCCGGATCCGGTTGCGCCGGCGATCAGGAGGTGGGGCATCTTCGAGAGCTCCCGCACGACCGGCTCCCCGAAGATGTCCTTCCCCAGCGCAAGCGACAGAACGGACTCGGACTCCGCGGAGGCCCGGCTCCCCAGGATCTCCCGGAGCGTGATGCGGTCGCGCCCCTCGTTGGGGATCTCGAACCCCATCACTCCCTTCCCGGGGATGTTGGGGACGACGCGGACCGACTCGCACTGCATCGCGAGCGCGAGGTCGTTCGCCATCGCCACCACGCGGTTCGCCTTGATCCCCGGCGCCGGCCGGAACTCGTACGTGGTGACGAGAGGCCCCGTCCGGATCTCGGTGATGGTTCCGTCGATCTCGAACTGCGCGAGCTTCTCGATGAGCGCGCGGGCATTCCGCTGGAGAGTCTCCTCGTCCGCGCCGTTCCCGCCGGGGGAAGACGGCTCAAGTAGCTCGAGCGCCGGAAGCACGAATTCCTTGCCGGCCGCCCAGGACGCCTGCGCGGATTCCGCGGGTGCGGGAGAAGAGGCGACGATCCGCGGGGGGGCTTCCGGCTCCCTCGCCCTGCCGGGCTCCGGCGGCGGCCTTTCGGTCTCCCGCTCCTCCGCGGACGCAAGCTTCTCCTTGACCATCGCCCGGACCCGCTCGGGGCCCTTCTTTTTCCGCCAGAGGGAAGGCATGCCCGAGAGCGGCAGGCCGGTGAAAAGCATCAGGGCGAGAAGCAGCAGCGCGGACAGGAAGATGAGCCCGCCCACCGGGTTGAGCAGCCTCCCGAAGAAATTGACCCCCAGCAGATATCCGACTATGCCCGGCAGGAAGATGTCCTGATCGAGGATCCGGATATGTCCCGTGAAGAAGCTCAGCACGCCAAGAAGAGAGCAGACCGCGATCAACCCTCCCGCGGCGCGACCCCACTTCCCCGAGATTCCCTCCCCGCGGAATGTCCAGTAGGCGATCGCCATGCACAGCAGGGGAAAGCCGATGGCCCCGATCCCGAAAAGCTGGAGGAGCAGGTCGGAAAGCACGGCGCCGACCCAGCCGCCCCAGTTCCGGACTGCGTCCCCGCCGGAGTTCCAGGCGGTAAGGGAGGGGTCCACCTGGTTGAACGAGACCAGCGCCACCGTCAGGAATATCCCCAGGGTCAGGAACAGGATGGCGAGCGCGTCACGGCGGATCTTGTCACCCATCCTATAGCTCCAGCACCACGGGAAGTATCACCGGCTTGCGCTCGAGCCGCTTGTTGAAGTAGCGGCGCAGCGCCCTCCGGATATCCGTCTGGATCTCGGACAGGTCCTTCCTCGCCTCGACGCCCGCCGCCTCCCAGGTGGAAAGGACGATACCGCGCGCCTCCTCGATGCTAACCTCGGAGCCGTTCTCCGTCACGACCCCGCGGGTCACTATGTCCGGGCCGTACAGGATCTCCCCGGTTGCGGAAGAAAGAGCCAGCACCACGATCACGAGGCCGACCTGCGAAATCTTGTAGCGGTCTTTCAGGACGAAGCTCTCCACGTCGCCCATCCCTTTCCCGTCCACGAAAAAGCGCCCGACGGACTGCTTCCCCGCAAGGGACAGCTCCCCTCCCGAGAACTCCAGGATGTCGCCGTTCAGGGCGACAATGGCGTGGGGGACGCCCATCTCCCTTGCAAGGTTACGGTGCCGGAAAAGAAAGCGCGGGTCCCCGTGGATAGGGACGAAGTGCTTCGGTTTTACCGCGGCGATCATGGCCTTGAGCTCTTCCCGGCTGGCGTGCCCCGACACGTGGACCTCGGAGATCTTTTCGTGCAGCACCTCCGCGCCGGCCAGGAAGAGATGGTTCATCACGCTGGCGATCGCCCGCTCGTTGCCCGGGATGAACTTGGAGGAGAGTACCGCCGTGTCTCCCTCACGGATCCGGATGTGCTTGTGCTCCCCCAGCGCCATGAGGGTCAGCGCCGACCGGGGCTCCCCCTGGCTCCCCGTCGTAAGCACGACCACGTTTCGGTCGGGCAGCGATTCCGCCTCCTCCACAGGAAGCAGGATGTCGGGCCGCGGAAGGTTCATGTATCCCAGGTCGAGCGCCGTGGCCACGTTGCGCACCATGCTCTTGCCGCAGAGCGCCACCCGGCGGCTATTGCGCGCGGCGGCGGAGAGCACGCCCTGGATGCGGTGGATGTTCGAGGAGAACATCGCCACTATGACCCGTCCCCGCGTACCCTCGAAAATCTCCGACAGCGCCTCCTCCACGAACGCCTCGGACAGGCTGGACCCTTCACGCTCCACGTTGGTCGAGTCGGAGAATAGCGCCGTGACCTCCTCCCCGGCCGAAAGCCGGGCCAGGCGGTCGATGTCCGTCCGGACGCCGTCCGGAGGCCGGGGGTCGATCTTGAAATCACCCGTGTGCACGAAGACCCCTTCGGCGCAACGGAATATGTAGCCCACGCCATCCGGAATGCTGTGGCATACAGGGAAGGATTCGACATCGAAGTTTCCAATGCGGAACCCGGCGTTCCTGCCGATCTCGATCAGCCGCGCCGATCCGTTAAGCCCGTATTCCGCAAGACGGTGCCGCAGAAGCCCGAGCGTAAGCGCGGTTCCGTAAACCGGGACATCGAAATCCTTCAGGAGAAAAGCCACGGCCCCGATGTGGTCCTCGTGGCCGTGGGTAAGGAGGAGGCCGGACAGGCGCGAAGCGATCTCCCGGAGGATGCCGAAATCGGGGACGACGAAATCGACCCCCAGCATGGTGTCGTCCGGGAACATGAGCCCCGCGTCGACCAGCAGCGCCGACCCGCCGTCGTCGAACAGCATGGAGTTCAGCCCTATTTCGCCAAGCCCCCCCAGGGGCACGACGCGCAGCGGCATTCTCACCTCGCCCGTGAAATACCCATAGAAGGTATCACAAGAGG
>JAENIX010000087.1 GCA_016844415.1 Actinomycetota bacterium
GTGAGCACTCCCGCTTCCTCTTCAGTGAGGTTCCCCTTCGTCTTCTCCTGGAGGATCGACAGCATGTCGATCGAATCCTTGGCTGCCGGCAGGTCCACCGGAGATCGCTTGCCGTCGGGCGCCTGGATCAATCCCATGTGGGCCATCGCCCCGAACTGCAGCATGCCCACCAGGTCCAGGAACTGGGGCCCCCCGATGGATGGCGGTTCGGTTCCGGGGCCGTTTTCCCCTTTGACACTCTCCGGGCCAGCCCGGTTCCCGGTATCCTTCGGCGGCGCAGGGCTTGGAGGGGGAGGGGGGGCAACGGCGGCCTCACGCTCCTCCGATGCACTGCCGCGCCTGTCGACGACCTTGAACCCTTTCTTTTCCTCTTCCATCAGACCGGCACCTTTTGGGTGATGACCACCACTTCTCCGCCTATCTCCTCGACCAGGAACTGGCTGGATTCCTTCCACTGCATCGTCACCGGCATCTTCACCTTCTCGTCGATGTGCCGCTTCAGGAACCTCGCGCCGTACTTGACGCTGTACCCGGCGCTGGATAGTGCGTTCAGCGCTTCCTCGCTCACGGAAAGCGTCTTGCCCTCGCCGGCCATCGTCTTCCGGATCTGGTCGATGTACAGCGATGCGATCGCCTTGACCTCCTCCTGGGAGAGCGGGGAAAAGACGATGACTTCGTCGAGGCGGTTGATGAATTCCGGGCTGAACCGGTTTTCGACCGCCTTGACGACCCCCTTCCGGATCGGCTCGAAATCATCTCCGCTGTTCGCGAACCCCAGCGGCCGGGTGAGCTTTGCAAGCTCCTCCGCTCCCAGATTGCTCGTCATGATGATGATCGCGTCCGAGAAGTAGACCTTCTTGCCCCGTCCGTCGGTGAGCCATCCCTCGTCGAACACCTGCAGGAAGAGGTTGTGCACGTACGTGTCGGCCTTCTCGATCTCGTCGAGCAGGACCACGGTGTATGGGTTGTCCCGCACCTGGTTGGTGAGTATCCCGCCCCTCTCGGACCCGACGATGCCCCTTGGCATCCCGATAAGCTTGTCAACCGCCAGCGACCCGTCCCGGTATTCGGACATGTCGACCCGCACCATGTGGCGGTCGTCGCCGAAGAGATACTCCGCCAGCGCCTTGGCCATCTCGGTCTTCCCGACGCCGGTGGGTCCCAGGAACAGCATCACCCCGTCGGGCTTGTAGACGTTAGCTTTCAGAGGACCCTTGTTGAGCCGCAGCGCCTTCGCCACGGCGGCGATCGCCTCCTTCTGGCCGACAAGCCGGCGGGCGATCCTCTCCTCGATATCCCGGAACCGGTCGACGACGTCCCTTCGGACGATGTCCACCGGGGTCTTCGTCTCGCCGGAGATCACGCCCAGGACGTCGATCGGGAATACGACCTTCTCCTCCCCCCCGCGGATCTCGACGCGCACGCAGGCGGTGTCGATCCAGTTGATCACCTTGTCAGGCAACCGCAGGGACCGCGCATACCGGTCCGACATCGACAGGGCGAGGTCGATCGCCTCGTCCCGGATCTCCACTCCGTAGTTGGCCTCGAGCCTGGGCTTGAGCCCGAAGAGGATCTCCCGCGTCTCCTCGATCGTCGGCTCCTCGATCCTGACCACGCGGAACCGGCGGGACAGCGCCTCGTCTTCCTGGATGATCTCCTTGTACTCGGTGACAGTCGTGGCGCCTATTATCTGCACCTCCCCGCGGGCAAGGCTCGACTTGAAGATATTCGCCGCGTCGGAGGGGACCCCCATGGCGGCACCAGCGCCGATCAGCGTGTGCGCCTCGTCGACGAACAGGATTATGTTCTTCCGCTCCCGGACCTCGGCTATCACCTTCTCTATCCGGTCCTCGAACATCCCCCGGAAGACCGTCCCCGCGACCACCGTGTTCATCTGGAGGTTGACGATCTGGCTCTCCCGCAGCCGTTCCGGGACCCTGTGCGGTTCGTACTCGAGCCGCATCGCCAGCCCCTCCGCCACCGCGGTCTTCCCGACGCCGGGGTCGCCGATGATCATCACCGAGTTGCTCCGGTCCTTGTGGCAGAGATATTCGATGATCTGGTCGATCTCCCGCTCCCGCCCGATGATCGGCGGTATCTTCCCCTCCCGGGCGAGCAGGTTCAGGTTCACGCCGAAAGTCCGCAGATTCGCCGGCAGCTCGTACCGCTTGCGGTATTCCTCCACCTTCTCTTCGCGGGTGCGCAACTGGGACGAGAACCGGGACAGGGCGTGCGCGGGGTCGACTCCGTAGCTCTTCAGTATCCTCGCCGGGATGGAGTGCACCTCGTGGAAAATCCCCAGGAAGAGGTCGGAGGCGTCGATCTGCGCGCGGCGGTTGCGCTGGGCCGTCTCCCACGCCACGCGGAAGACCTGCTTGGTGGCCGGAGGAACCTTGAGCCCGACTCCGAGATACTGGCGGGAGATGTTCAGGTGCTCGTTCACGGAGTAGAGCACCGCCTCGACGTTCAGGCCGATCGTGGACATCAGCTCGCGGAACAGCGGCTTTTCCTGCTCCGCGAAGGCGATGAACAGGTGCTCGAGCCCCAGGTAATAGTGGTGCCTGCGCTGGGACTCCTCGATCGACGAGTTCAGCACCCGGTGACCGGACTCGGAAAGCTTTTCCCGGTAAAACGAGATCTCCATCATGGCTTAACGTCACTCCTCGAGGACTGCGTCATCCCGCCATTCCCATCGCGCGCAGCCGCTCCACGCGTTTCTCGACGGGGGGGTGCGTGCTGAACAGGGAAAGCACCCCGCCTCCCGTCAACGGGCTCACGATGAACATGTGCGCGGTGGCCGGCGTTGCGTTCAACGGCACCTCCTTTGAATACCCGGAAATCTTCTCCAGTGCCCGCGCCAGCGAATGGGGCTTCCCGCAAATCTTCGCGCCGGTCTCGTCCGCCAGGTATTCACGTGAACGGGAGACGGCCATCTGGACGAGCATCGCCCCGAGCGGCGCCACGATCGCGAGGAACAGCATGCCCAGCACCCCGCCGCCATCGTCGTCCCGGTCCCGTCCGCCTCCCCCGAAGATCGCCGCGAACTGGGCGAAACGGGCGATCATCATAACCGCCCCGGCCAGCGTCGCCGCGATCGTGCCTACTAGGATGTCCCGGTTCCGGACATGGGCGATCTCGTGGGCAAGCACGCCTTCCAGTTCGTCAGGGGAGAGCAGGCGGAGGATCCCCTCCGTTACCGCCACCGCCGCATGCTGAGGGTTCCGCCCCGTGGCGAAGGCGTTGGGGGAATCGGTCGGAATGATGTAGACCTTCGGCATCGGCAGGCCGGCGGCGAGGCTCAACCGCCTGACGACCCCGTGAAGCTGCGGCGCTTCCGCCTCGGTAACCACCTTCGCCCCGTACATCCGCAAAACGATCTTGTCCGAGAACCAGTACGTGCCGAAATTCATCATAACGGCCAGCCCGAAGGCCATCACCATGCCGTTCTGCCCTCCCACGGCATCCCCGATGAGGAGGAAAATGGCGGTCAGCACCGCCAGCAGCAATCCCGTCTTCAGCGTGTTGCTCATCGTTCGTCATTCTCCTTGCATGTCTGAATATTCGAAGCCCATCCCTACAGTCATGGATTCCATTATAGTCGAATCAGTTCCAGCCGCTTCTCAAATTAGGGTCTTCATACTCAGCGAGGCCGACGACGAGATCGAGGAACTTCTCCGAGCGCGAGCCGGGCACGGACACCTGCAGAACAACGTACTGGTCCCCGCGGGACGTCGTGCCAGGAACGAGAACGCCTTTACCCTTGAGGCGAAGCTTCCGGCCTCCTCCCGAGCCGGGAGGGATCGAGACCATCACGGGCCCGTCTATCGTCGGTATCGAGATCTTCGCGCCCTTTACGGCCTCGGAGTAATGGATCGGGGCATCGATGAGGATGTCGCTTCCTTCCCTCCGGAAGAAAGGGTGCGGAATCATCCGCAGCGTGATCACGAGGTCCCCGTTCCCGCCCGGGTGCGGTTTCTCCTCGCCTTTCCCCGCCACCCGTATCTTCGATCCGTCCTGCGCGCCGGCCGGGATCTTCACCTTCACGCGCTCTTCCGACTCGGACACCCCCGCGCCGAAACAGCTCGCGCACCCCTTTCGCCCGGAACGGCCCGTGCCGCCGCACGGAGCGCAGGTCCGGGGCCGGCGGTAATGTATTTCGCGGACCGTGCCGTTGGCCAAATCGAGGAACTCCACCGTAAGTTCCATGTGCATGTCGCGTCCCTGGATCCCACCCTGGGAAAACCTCGTTCCGCCTCCGCGCAGAAAATCGCCGAAAACCTCGTCGAAATCGACGGTCTCGGTATGGTAAGCGCGTCCTCCCGGCTCGAAGCCTGAACCGCCCGGCCATCCGAACGGACCCCTTTCGCCCCTTCCCGAGAAAGCGCCTTTCCGGACGGCGTCGTACTCATCCCGCTTCCCGCGATCGCTTAAAACCTCGTGTGCCTCGTTGATCTCCTTGAACCTGGCCTCTGCCGCCTTGTCGCCCTGGTTGACGTCGGGATGGCATTTCTTCGCCTGCCGCCTGAACGCCTTCTTGATCTCCTCTCCCTTCGCGCTCTCCGGCACGCCGAGGATCTCGTAGTAGTTTTTCTTCGGATCCATCCGGGACGGACCCCCTCTCCCGCGACTTCTACTTCACGTCCACCTTGATCTGCTTCGGCTTCGCTCGTTCCTTCTTGGGCAGCGTCACTTCGAGGACCCCTTCCTTGAACTTCGCGCTGATCTTGTCCTGCTCGACCGACGAGGGGAGCGAAAAGGAGCGATGGAACGTACCGTAGGCCCGCTCGATGCGGTGGTAGTTCTCCTCCTTGACCTCCTTCTCGAACTTCCGTTCCCCGTGCAGCGTGAGAATGCCGTCCTTGATCCCGACCGCTATCTGGTCCCTCTCCACGCCGGGGATTTCCGCCTTCACGACAACCGCTTCCTCCGTCTCGAAGATGTCGACGGCGGGCGTCCACATGCCCTTCCCCAGCGCCTCGTCGCGGCCCCTGGTCCTGGAAAAAGTGTCCTCGAAGAGCTGGTTCATCTTCTCCTGGATGCTGGACAAGTCCCTAAGCGGATCCCACCAACGAACGATCGCCATTGTTTTTTCTCCTTTACCCCGGCCGTTCGCCCGGCCGG
>JAENIX010000088.1 GCA_016844415.1 Actinomycetota bacterium
GGGATCCTGGCGGCGGACACGATGATGGAGCACGGGATCTCCGTTGCATCCTTCCGCCGGTACGAGGAAGCGGCGAGACCGCTCCGCGACGACTACGCGTACGGCACGTGGATGCGGAATCTGTGCAAGATGGGGGAAATCGCCGGGACGCTGGGGACAGTCATCTCCATGGCGAAGTTCGACCAGCGGATCCACGACGCGCTCTTCAACGCCGTGTCGGGCCACGATTCGTTCAAGAACATTTTCAAGGAGTACGCCAAGCCTTCGGTGCTGTTGGACGTTGTCCGCAATTACCTGATGGAACGCAGGAGGAGGAAATGAGCGTGACGGTGCGGCGGATGACCCCGCAGGACACGGAAGCCGTCCTTTCGATAAACGATAAAATCACAGGAAGGCCGCACGAGGCTCAATGGGAGTCCAGGATCATCGACCTCCTGGCGCGCAACCCGCTGGGATGCCTCGTCGCTGAGGTTGAAGGAAAGATCGCCGGATTTATCTTCGGGGACATACGCGGATGGGAGTTCGCCATTCCCAAGAGCGGATGGATCGAGATAGTCGGGGTCGATCCGGAGTTCCAGGGAAAGGGGATAGCGCGTGTCCTGATAGAGAAACTCGGGTTGTACTTCCGGAATCACAACGTTGAAAAGATCCTCACGATGGTCGACTGGAACGACGCCGAGCTCGTGGGGTTCTTCCGGGCTTTGGGTTTCGAGCGGTCGGAGTTCATCGTGCTGGAAAAGGATGCGGTTCGCAAGTGAGCGGATTTTTCACGCGCCTCCAGGGGGTTCTCCACCCCGCCGCGCTTCGGGTAGCGCCCCCCGATGGGCTTCGGTCGGCCGGCGTTCTCGTCCCGCTGCGCGATAACGGCGATGGCGTGACGGTCGTTCTTGCCCGCCGCACGGAGCGCGTTCCGCACCACAAGGGGCAGGTGTGCTTCCCCGGGGGGAGCCGCGATCCCGGGGACACGGATCTTTTGGAAACCGCTCTCCGCGAGTCGAACGAAGAGCTGGGGATCCGCCGAGAGGACGTGGAGGTCCTGGGCTCGATGGACCCCGTGCTCACCGTGACGGGGTTCTGCATACAGCCTTTCGTGTCAAGGCTATCCGCGGCCTCCGGATTCAAGCTGGACGAATTCGAGATGGCAGAGGTCTTCGAGGCGCCCCTTGCTATCTTCGGCCAGTTCGACCGCTACCGTTACGCGGAGTCGAATTTCCGGGGAGAGCCGCACCGGGTTTATTTCCTCGACTACGGTCCGCGCACGATCTGGGGCGCAACCGCGTCCATCCTTCACCGGCTGGCCGAGCTGGCGGACGGCATCCGCTGATATTCCCCTTCCGGCGATGTCTCCGGTTGAATGCTCCGCATCCTCCGGTTAGAATAAGCGATGCCCCACAGGAAAGAGGCCGGCCCGGTCGGGCTGGTTAAAAAGAAGTTCTTCACGTTTTGCGAGCCGCCGCACGAGATGGTCCTCGAGGGGGGAGGCCGGCTCGGCCCCATCACTGTCGCCTATGAAACCTACGGGAAGCTGAACCGCGACCGGACCAACGCTATCCTCATACTGCACGCCCTTTCGGGAGACTCTCACGCGGCGGGAAAATATTCCGCGGACGACAAGAAGGAAGGGTGGTGGGACGCCACGATCGGCCCCGGCAAGGCGTTCGACACCGACCGGTACTTCGTGATCTGCTCGAACGTGATCGGCGGATGCCAGGGGAGCACCGGCCCCTCTTCGGTGAACCCGGCGACCGGCAGGCCGTATGCACTCTCGTTTCCCATCATCACCATCGGCGATATGGTGCAGGTGCAGAGGCATCTGGTCGACCACCTGGAAATCGAGCGGCTCTTCGCGGTTGCCGGCGGGTCGATGGGCGGAATGCAGGCGCTCCAGTGGGCGGTAACATTTCCGGACCGCGTGCTTGCCTCGATCCCTATCGCCACCACGGCGAAGCACTCGCCCCAGCAGATCGCGTTCAACCAGGTCGGGCGGGCGGCCATAATGGCGGACCCGAACTTCAACGACGGGGAATACTACGGGAAAGCGGTCCCCAAGGACGGGCTGGCGCTTGCGCGGATGGTCGGGCACATCACCTATCTCTCCGACGACTCCATGCATGAGAAGTTCGGGCGACGCCTCCGGGGAAAGAAGACGCTCGGCTACAGCTTCAACCTCGATTTCGAGGTGGAGAGCTACCTGCGTTACAAGGGAGACGCGTTCGTAAGCCGCTTCGACGCCAACTCGTACCTGTATATAACGAAGGCGATCGACTATTTCGACCTGACCCTTCCATCGGGGGCGCTCGCCAAGTCGCTGGAGAAGGTGAAGTCCAAGTTCCTGGTCGTCTCGTTCAAGTCGGACTGGCTGTATCCGCCCTACCAGTCCAAGGAGATCGTCAAGGCCCTGATGGTGAACAGCGTCGACATCACGTATTGCGAGATCGATTCCCGGTACGGCCACGACGCCTTCCTGATGGACGAGGGGGAGATGCCGAAGATCGTCAAGAACTTCCTGGAGAACGTCGCCGCGCGCAACGGGATCGCGGCGCCGGCGGCCGGGGCGTGACGATGCAGGGATCGCGGATCGATTACAGCGTCATTCTCGATCTCATCCCGGCGGGCGCGAAGATACTGGACCTGGGGTGCGGGGACGGGTCGCTCCTTTCGCAGCTGGTCCAGGCGAAAGGCGTTACCGGGCGGGGGATCGAGATCTCCGAGGAAGGGGTCCACGCCTGCATCGCCAAGGGGCTGACCGTGCTGCAGGGGGACATCGACGGGGGGCTGCGCGATTACCCGGACCGCTCATTCGACTACGTAATCCTCAACCAGACGATCCAGGCGGTGAAGAAGCCGGACGTCGTCCTCTCGGAAATATTGCGCGTCGGGGGAAAAGGGGTCGTCGGAATCCCCAACTTCGCCTTCTGGCGGTTCCGTTTTTTCCTCCTGTTCAACGGGCGGATGCCCAAGACCGACTTTCTTCCGTACGAATGGTACAACACGCCCAACATACACTTCTGCTCCGTCCTGGATTTCGACGAGTACTGCAGGAAAAACGCGATCGCCGTGGAGAGGCGGATCTGCCTTTCCACCGAACGTGGAGGGCGGGTGCTTCGCGGGGTGCGGCCGAATCTCTTCGCCGAGAGCGCCGTCTACCTTCTGTCGAAAAAATAAACGTGGGAAAATCTGCGGAGGAACACCAGAGGAGCAGGCGCTTTCCGGGGACATTCCTGATGCTGGCGGATTGAATCGCGAGGAGTGTCCCCGGCACAGTTGATTTTTCGGGGAGGCTGGAGTAGATTCTTAACCTTGAATAGCGTGGGGCTGTAGCTCAGCTGGGAGAGCGCCTGAATGGCATTCAGGAGGCCGTCGGTTCGATCCCGATCAGCTCCACCAGAAAATGCAGGGGCTTCCGGAGGGATCCGGAGGCCCTTTTTCAATTGATCCTGTTCGCCGAACAAGATAATATGCATATGGCGACTATGCATATTTGGAGGTATCCGTGAAGGCGTCGGTTCTCGACCTGAGGTACAGGATGAACGAGGTGCTGAAAGCGCTGGAACGGCGGGAACGCGTTTCTCTCCTTTACCACGGGAAAGTGAAGGGGTCGATCATTCCTGTCGTCGAGGGCCGGGGCGCCAGGACCGCGGAGCACCCTTTCTTCGGCATGGCGTCTGGGAAGGAGGCGTCCGTCGAATCCGTCATGGACCGCCTGCGCGGAGGTCGTTACCGCTGATGTTGTTCGACACGGATATTCTGATCTGGATCCAAAGAGGCAACGTCAAGGCGGCGCAACTCGTCGATCATGCCCGGGAGCGTTTTGTCTCGGTTCAGACCTTCATGGAACTGCTTCAGGCGGCGAAGGACAAAAGGCAACATGCGATCGTCAAGCAGTACATGAGGGATCTTTCTTTCATTGTCCTGCCACTGACCGAAAATATCGGGCATCGTGCGCTGGTATACATCGAGGAATACGGATTGTCTTCCGGGATGCGCGCCGGCGACGCAATCGTAGCGGCAACGGCCATGGAAAACGGTCTTATGCTTGCAACCGGCAACTCGCGTCACTTCAGGCCGATCAAGGATCTCTCGTTGAAGATATTCAGGCCGTAGATATTCTACCTGTTTTTCCCGTCGGACCCGCGGTCTTCGCGGTTGTTCTCTTTTTCCTTCCTGTCGAGCCACATCTCCAGCGGCCAGACCGAGGCCGGGCTGCCGTTGGGCCCGTACCAGGAATCGACGGCCCAAGCGCGACCCGAACCCCGCTCCACAAGTACCGC
This sequence comes from Actinomycetota bacterium, assembly GCA_016844415.1. Classification (GTDB taxonomy): domain Bacteria; phylum Desulfobacterota; class Deferrimicrobia; order Deferrimicrobiales; family Deferrimicrobiaceae; genus JAENIX01. Next base: position 4,272 of record JAENIX010000088.1, read on the forward strand.
CGTCCTGTGCGGAAAGAAAAACAGGAACCCGCGGCGGGCCGGGTCTCTGACGCGGTGGCGGGGGAGCAATCCGTCGCGTTCGAGCATCAACAGGTAAACGGTGGTGTTGCCGGCTTCGGCGACGCAGTCGAGCTGGCTGGTATCAGGCGGCCCGTACTCGTTGCCGGGCGCGTCATACAGGGTGCCGGCCTTGGGGCCGACCAGCTTCTCGAGCAGCCCCACGGCGCGGGAGGCCCTGGCGCGTTCCTCGCGTGCGTCGGCCGGCGGCGGGGCGAACAGGTCCCGCACCTGCCTCCATTCCGACTCATCGAGGTGTACGCGGGCCGTGTTCCCGCAGCCGATGTTGCGGCAGACGTTGAAGTATGCGGGCCGCGAATCCGGATCCAGGCCGAAGGCGACGAGATAGCGCGCCGGCGGCGGGCCGAATCCCGCACAGCCGGACAGGATGGCGGGGATTGCGGCGGCCGCGAAAAAAATGGCGATTTGAATACGGATCCTTCCCATGGCGTAAAAAATTATATATGCCGCGCGGCGGGATTCAATCGAAAACGGGATCCTTGCTTGGCAATCGCGGGTCGGTGAGGCATGCTAATCTGATATCGAAAGGGAAGGGACGACCCACATGCGCGTAAGACATTTCCACGTCCGGCCCAACATCCCGCAGGAACTCCTTCCTATCGTCGATCTCGCGAGGAACCTGTGGTTCTCCTGGAACTGGGACGCCGTGCAGCTGTTCATCCGGTTGAACCCCTCCCTGTGGGAAAAGTCCTACCAGAACCCGGTCCTCATGCTCGGCTCCCTCTCGCAGCACGAGCTTGAAAACGCGGCGCGCGACGAGAGCT
>JAENIX010000277.1 GCA_016844415.1 Actinomycetota bacterium
GCGTTTTCCCGGCACGCCTCGATCTCCAGAGTTTGTACCGGATGCTGTCGACCAGGGCCTGCCAGGAAGCCTCTATGATGTTGTGCGAGACCCCCACCGTCCCCCAGGTGGCATCCTTGTCTCCGGATTGAATCAAAACGCGTACCGAGGAGCCGGTCCCGCCTGCGTTTATCACCCGCACCTTGTAGTCGAGCAACTTCACTTCCTCGAGTTCGGGGTAGAACTTCTCGAGGGCCTTGCGCAGGGCGTTGTCCATCGCGTTCACGGGGCCGTTGCCCATGGCGGCCGTATGCTCCACGCGCCCTTCGACATCGACCATGATCGTCGCCTCGGCTATCGGGTGCTGCTTCTCCGACCGCTTCTCGTCGATCACACGGAAGCCTTTCAGCTCGAAGAACTTCTCGTGCTCCCCCATCGCCTTCAGGACCAGGAGCTCGAACGACGCCTCCGCCCCTTCGAACTGATACCCCTTGTGCTCCAGCTCCTTTATCTGCTCCAGGACCTGCTCCGCAGCGGGGTCTCCAGCCTTGAATCTGAGGCCCTTTTCCTGCATTTTCGAGAGGATGTTGCTCCTCCCCGAAAGGTCGGAGATAAGCACACGCCGTTGGTTGCCGACCAGTTCCGGCTCGATGTGCTCGTACGTCCCGGGGTTGCGCCGGATGGCGGAGACGTGCATCCCGCCCTTGTGCGCAAACGCCGCGTTCCCCGTGAAGGGCTGGTGGAGCCGGGCGCCCACGTTGGCTATCTCGGCGACGTATCTTGAGAGCACTGTCAGTTTCTTCAGCTGCCCTTCCGGCAGCGTTTCCCTTCCCATCTTCAGATGAAGGCAGGGGATGATCGAGCACAGGTTGGCGTTGCCGCACCGTTCCCCGTACCCGTTGATTGTCCCCTGGACCTGCGTCGCGCCGTTTTCCACCGCCGCCAGCGTGGTGGCCACAGCCATATCCGAGTCGTTGTGAGTATGGATTCCGAGCGGTATGTTGGTCGATTTCCGGACCTCTCGTACGATTCTCCCGACGTCCGAGGGTAGCGACCCGCCGTTCGTGTCGCAGAGGACGAGCCAGTCGGCCCCTCCGTCCTCGGCGGCGGCAAGCGCCTTCATCGCATATTTAGGGTTTCTGTGATACCCGTCGAAAAAGTGCTCCGCGTCGAAAAACACCTGCTCCGCATGTTTTTTCAGGAACTCGATCGTCTCGCGGATCGCCTTCAGGTTTTCATCAAGCGTCGTTCGAAGGGCCTCGGTCACGTGGAAGTCCCACGATTTGCCCACGACCGTGATCACAGGCGTATCGGCGGCGACGAGCGCCTTCATGTTCGAGTCCTCTTCCGCCTTTTTCCCAACCCTGCGGGTCATGCCGAACGCGCACATTTTCGCGTTCTTCAGCCGCATCCTTTTGGCGTACTCGAAGAACTCCTTGTCCTTCGGGTTGGAGCCCGGGTACCCTCCCTCGATGAAATGGATCCCGAAATCGTCCAGCTTCTCCGTGATGGCGATCTTGTCCATCACGGAAAGCGAAACCTCCTCCGCCTGCGTGCCGTCCCTCAATGTCGTATCGTACAGGTAGACTTTTTTCACATTATGCCTTAAGCCGGCTTGCCCAGCACGAAGGCGTTGTGCAGCACCCTCACCGCCAGCTCCGTGTACTTCTCCTCGATCAGGCAGGAAATCTTGATCTCGGAGGTGGTGATTCCGAGGATGTTGATCCCTTCCGCGGCGAGCGTCTCGAACACCTTCGTCGCCACGCCGGAGTGAGAGCGCATCGCCATCCCGACGATGGAGACCTTCGCTATCTTGTCGTCCCCCACGACCGTCTCGGCGCCCACATCCTTCGCGGTCTTCTCGGTGATCATCATCGACTTTTTGTAGTCGGAGCGCCCGACCGTGAATGTCAGGTCCGTGTATCCAGTGACGGAGACGTTCTGCACGATCACGTCCACAACTATATTGGCGTCCGACAGCGGCTTGAAGATCTTCGCGGCGATCCCGGGCTTGTCGGGCACCTTCACGATGGTGATCTTCGCCTCGTTCTTGCTGTACGCCACGCCGGACACCACTGCCGTTTCCATGATCTCCTCCTCTTTGGTTACTATCGTTCCCGGATTATCGTTGAACGAGGATCGGACGTGGATCCTCACCCCGTATTTCATCCCGAACTCGACCGACCGGATCTGCAGGACCTTGGCCCCCAGGCTCGCCAGCTCGAGCATCTCCTCGAAGGAGATCTTTTCAAGCTTCTTCGCGTCTGCGCATATGTTGGGATCCGTGGTGTAGACCCCGTCGACGTCCGTGTAGATTTCGCAAACGTCGGCTTTCAGGGCCGCCGCCACCGCGACCGCGCTCGTGTCCGAGCCGCCGCGCCCCAGCGTCGTGATCGCTCCCGTATCGTCGATCCCCTGGAACCCGGCCACGACCGCGATCATCCCTTCCTTTAGGGCCGCCTGGATGGTCTCACCCTCGATCCTCTTGATCCGCGCCTTCACGAAAGCCGAATCGGTGAGGACCGGGATCTGGAACCCGCAGAACGACCTTGCCTTGTACCCCAGCTCGATGAGCGCGATCGCCAGCAGTCCGATCGTCACCTGCTCGCCCGTGGACGCGACCACGTCCAGCTCACGCTCGTTGGGCATCTCCGCAAGCTGGTGCGCCAGTCCGAGGAGCCGGTTCGTCTCCCCCGACATCGCGGAGACCACGACGACGACGTCGTGCCCCTGGTCCTTCGTGCGCGCCGCCCGCTTGGCCACGTTTTTGATCTTCTCGATGGTGCCGACCGAGGTGCCTCCGTACTTCTGGACAATTAATGCCATCTCCCGGGTCAACCTCCTCTTGTATATCGTTTACAACTCGCTGCGAACTCACTCATCCGCGGCGAGTCTTCCGCGGTTACGATCAGGGTCCTTCCCGATTCATCCAAAATGGAGAATTTTACATTTATACAACATTTTGGCAACATGGAGGCGATTTTTTCCGCCCACTCGACCAGGCATATCCCATCCCCGTACAAGGCCTCCTCAAGGCCGATCCCTTCGGCTTCCCGTTCCCCGGAAAGGCGGTAGAGATCGGCGTGGTACAGCGGCAAGCTGCCCGGGCGTTCCGACCCGTGTTCCGTAAGGATTGTGAAACTCGGCGAGACGATCCGGACGGTCTTGCCGGCCCCGAGATCCCCGATGAGCGCCACGACGTCCCCGCGCAGGAGTACCGCGCCCAGCTCCCGCGCGATTTCCAGGGTGTCATCGACGGAAGATGAAAGAAAATCTATCTGCAAAATCTCCCCGCTATGTTCAGAAGAATGTCAGATGCAACTCGAATCAATAGGCGTGTGGAAGTACTTCTACGCTGCCCTTCCCTTTCGCTTCACAATTGCTTTTCTCAGCACTTCGTTCATACGCGTCTGCCAGCCATGGCCGCTCGCCTTGTATTGGGCGATCACCTCGGCATCGATGCGCAAGGAAATCTGCTTCTTCACCGGTGTGCGTTGAGGCCCGCGTTCCCCGGGCTTGCGCTTCGGCAGAATAGCGACAAATTCCGGAGGCAGGACCTCAGAGGCGGAGCGCATGGAACGGAAATCCTTCCGCTCCAGGTTTCGCACCTCCCCTGATTTATCGGTCAGCGGTTTCCGATTCATATTCATTCACCTCCCGCTTGTTTGCTTTTCTGAAGCTTATGATTCGAGCTCCACCTCCGATAGGGGTGAAACAGAGTATGTGCAACCTCCCCTTTAAATATCCCACGGCCACGAACCGTTGCTCCGGATAATTCTTGCGTACGTCCTCCTCATAAATGGCCGTCTCCCATTCAAATTCAGATGCCAGTTCGAAGGGAAGCCCGCGATCGCGTGCATTCCTTCGGCTTTTCGCGGCATCAAATTCAATCTTCACTTGTTTTATTGTATACCCAATAAAATAGAAGCGATAGGACTATTTCGGAGAATCTTAAGTCGAGTGGTTTCCCCCGCATGGCGGAGGCGTTTCCACGCCCGGCGGTCCGCCGAGGACGAACTGCAGGGCCTCTCGGAGGTTCTCGATGACGTCCGTGGCGGATACCGCAGACATCGGATGCTTCCGGACGAGCAGGTCCGCGGACATCCCGTGGAGGAACACGCCTGCGCATGCGGCGTCGGTGAGCGACAGCCCCTGTGAGGCAAGCGCCGCAATTATACCCGTGAGAGCGTCCCCCATCCCGCCGGATGCCATGTATGGATTCCCGGTCGTGTTGATGAAGACGTCCCCCTTTGGAGTTGCGATGACAGTGCGGGCGCCTTTGAGGATCACCGTGGCGTTC
>JAENIX010000278.1 GCA_016844415.1 Actinomycetota bacterium
GGGGCGGACATCCAGAAACCGCTGGCCGTGGTGGTGATGGGGGGGCTGATCACGTCGACGCTGCTGACGCTTATCGTGCTTCCCACCATATACGATTGGTTCGAGAGCAGGGCGGCGGTCCGAGGGGACAAGTCGGAGGTGTAAAGCGACCGCAGCATGCCTTCGGGCTTGAAACCGTGCTTACGGGTGGAGGAGTGTGTTCGCCTGCCGGTACGCTTCCACCAAGGTGGAGAGCGGGACGTCGGTCTGCCAGTGTCCGGTCACCCGGGCGATCCCCCAGAGGAAGTAGATCGTCCCGAGCCCGGCGGCCGGGATGAGCCAGGGAGACCACGATCCCGCTCCCTTTTTCGTGACCGTCAGGCAGCTTTCAACCGGGCAATGTCGAGACGCACGACATGCACCCGGTGCACTCCGGGGTCCAGACGGAGTTTTTGCTGTGAACCGTGATCTCCACGGGGCATGCGCGAGTGCAAGACTTGCAGTCGATGCAGGCATCCTTGTCACGGACGACCCGATGCGGCGACATCCAGCTCACCAGGCCCAGAAGCGCGCCGTACGGGCACAGGTACCGGCACCAGAAGTGCTTGATGACTACTGAAAGCGCGGCGAGTACGATCAGCGTGATCGCGGCGGTCCTCGAGATATCCGTGAAGAAGAGGAGCATCTTCGCGTCGGCCGCGTAATTGTACGTGGAACTCATGAACTTGTAGATCGCGACCTTGTCCATCCCGATGACGATTGCCCAGAAGAAAAAGGCGAGGAGCAGGTATTTCAACGAGGTAAGCGCCAGGTCCACGCCGTCGTTCACGAGGGTTTCCTTTTTCCGGCTCCTCCAGAGTGTCTTCTTCCCTACCCATTCAAGAGCCCGCGAGATGCCGCCGATGGGGCAGACCCACGAGCAGAAGACCTTCCGGGCCAGGAAGGAAGAGAGGATGGCCGCGATGAGGATGGTCAGGCCCGCCGGGTGAACCATGTCGTAGAGGCCCGTAACGAGGAAACGCTTCAGCCCCATCAGGGCGCTGATCGGTAGGAATGCCTCCACGGCAGGAGGCCGGTGCGCCGTGATGGGCCCGCCTGAAACGGCCTGACGGTAGAATTCGTGGAACTCGATCCCGATGAGAAGGAAAAACAGGACGTAGACCGCCTGCACGATCCAGCGCAGTTTAGGAAGAAGCTTGTATGGGTTGCGCCACCTGGCTGTGCCTGTCACCGGTTCGGGGGCGGCGGAGGCTGATTCGGTCATCGTTGCGTGCCCTTCGAGGTCCCTTGACATGGCCGGATGATCAGTTAGTCCCTTACGGTCTTTTCTTTATAATGTATCATTTCCCCTGTTCCTTCCTTGACCCGCATCAAATACGGAAAGTAAACTGAAACCGGCGGTTTCGCGCGCGAAGGGAGTTTTTCGGGATGGCCCTGATCGGGGAAGTGTTCGTCGCCGATGTCCTCGGGAAAACTGTCCTCGACCCGCTGGGCGAGGAGATAGGCAAGCTCCACGATATCGTCGTGGAGGGGGGGGCGCCTTTCCCGCGTGCTGCGGGCCTGGTCCTGGAAAAGAAAAAGAAGATGTGGTTCCTGCCGTGGTCGGACCTGAGCATATTCAATCGTCGGATAATCTCCTCGAAGAAAAGGGAGTCCGACCTTTCCGAGTTCCAGGCCGCGGGGGACCAGCTCCTGATCGTAAGGGACATCCTCGACAAGCAGATCGTCGACATCAACGGGGCCAAGGTCGTCCGGGTCAACGACGTCAAATTGACGGATGAGGGCGGGGCGGCCTGCGTCACGGACGTCGACGTGGGCGTGCGCGGGATCCTGCGCCGCCTGGGTGTGGAGCGGCGCGGGGACGCCTTCTTCCATGCTATCCGTCACCCTCTGCGCCACCAGCTCATCTCCTGGGAATTCATCCAGCCCCTGGAAACGAAGCTCGACCGGCTGACTCTGGCCCTCTCGCGGGAGGCCCTTTCAGGGGTTCTTCGAAAAGCTCGACCTCGAAACCGCGGCCGAGGCGCTCCACGAGCTGGAGCCGGAAGTGCAGGCCGACATAATCACCGACATGGACAAGGAACAGGCGGCCGACGTCATCGAGCGGATGCCGCCCGACGAAGCGGCGGACGTCATCGCCGACCTTCCCGCGGAGAAGGCGCAGGAGCTCCTCGGCTTGATGGAAAAGGAGGAGGCCGAGGACATCCACGAACTGCTTGCCCACGAGGAGGACACCGCCGGGGGCCTCATGATCAACGAGTACCTGGCCTATCCCCCGGGGATCAGCATCGGGGAGGCGATGGAGCGGTTCCGGAAAGACGCGACCGAGCTCGAGGCGTATTACTACATCTATGTCGTCGAGGGGGAGAAGCTCCTGGGGGTCCTGGGCCTGCGCGACCTCATCCTTGAGGACCGGGGAAAGCCCATCAGCGACGTCATGCACAAAAAGCCGATCTCGGTGCACGCCGACGCCGGCCAGGAGACGGTGGCGGAGCTGTGGCGGAGCTGATCTCGAAGTACAACCTTCTCGCGCTGCCGGTGGTCGACGGCGAGAACTGCCTGCTGGGCGTCGTCACGGTCGACGACGTCGTGGATTTGCTGTTGCCCCCCGCCTCCCGCCGCAAACGCCGGAAAATGTGACCAACCTTAGAACCGGGACGTTCCTAAGAACTCCGGAACAGGGATACTTCGGGACGGTTACGCGAGCCCGATAAGCCTCGGCAGGGTCGGGAAGAGAGTGACGATCACCAGGATGATCGTCAGGGCGATCATGACGAAGGTGGTTGTCCAAGCGATCGCGTTGAACGCCTTCGTGTTGACGTAATCTCCCATCAGGGCCCGGTCGTTGATCAGCTTGAGCATAAAGACGAGGACGAACGGCAGAAGGATGCCGTTGGCCACCTGCGACAGGTACATGATGAGGATCAGGGGCGCGTGCGGGAAGAGCACGAACATCGCGCCGAGTACGATGATCCCCGTGTACAGCCAGAAGAAGTGTGGCGCCGTCCGGAAGTTCCTGTCGATGCCGGATTCCCATCCCATCCCCTCGCAGACGGAGTAGGCGGTCGCCAGCGGGAGGATCGACGCGGCGAACAGGGAGGCGTTGGCCAGGCCGACCGCGAAAAGGATAGATGCATACTTCCCGGCAAGCGGAGCGAGGGCAAGGGCGGCGTCCTTGGCGCTCTCGATGCGGATGCCCTTCACGAAAAGCGTCGCCCCGCAGGCGACGATGATGGAAAGAGCCACGATGTCGGTTACGAAGCAGCCCACGATCACGTCCGCGCGGCAGTACCTGTATTCCTCGACCTGGATGTTCTTCTCCACGACTGCGGACTGAAGGCCTGGATGTTCTTCTCCACGACTGCGGACTGAAGGTAGAACTGCATCCACGGGGCTATCGTCGTGCCCACCATTCCTATGAGCAGCATGATGTAGGCGCCGTCCATGCGGATGACGGGAGTGACAAGGTTCAGCGCCACCGCTCCCCATGAGGGATGCCCCATCCATGCGGACACGGCGTATGTGAAATAGATCGTGGCGGCGATGAGGAAGATTTTTTCTACGATCCGGTACGTTCCCTTCACGACGAGGAACCAGACGGCGATCGCCCCAATGGGTACGGATACGTACTTGCTGACTCCGAAGATCTCCAGCGCTGCCGCCCACCCCGCGAACTCCGCGACGGTGTTGCCCAGGTTGGCGATGAGAAGGGCGGACAGAAGGAAAAAGGTCGGACGGACTCCGAACTTTTCCCGGATGAGATCCGCAAGCGTCTTTCCCGTGACGACGCCCATCCGGGCGACCATTTCCTGCACGACGATCAGCGCGGCGGTTATGGGGATGAGGGTCCACAGCAGGGCGTACCCGTAGTGCGCTCCCGCTATCGAATATGTGGCGATCCCGCCGGCATCGTTGTCCACGGATGCCGTGATGATCCCCGGCCCCAGGATGGCCAGGAAGGTGAGCAGCTTCTTCTTGTCGGGCCGACGTAAACGCATGGAAACGCTCTCTCTTCCATCGGATAACCTTTAATAATTACCATATTCATCGAGGGGTTGGCCATGAAAAGTCGGCAGGAATCCCTGCGTGGCCAGCCGGGCGGCGAGCTCCTCCCCGTGTGCGCGGTCCCTGGTTTCGAGAAGCAGGACCACGG
>JAENIX010000089.1 GCA_016844415.1 Actinomycetota bacterium
GCCTTCTCCTGGATGTGGGTCGGGACGATGTAGTTCTTCTCCGCTACGGCGCGGAGGAGTTCGGGGCGCAGCCCGAACGCTTCAAACGTTTTTCTTTCTTCGGACGTTCTCTGTTCTGACATGTTCTCTTCTTCTCCTGACTTTTTTCACCAAGCACAACCGGTTGAGCGGGCTGTTCGCCCGTCCGATCTTTCCGCATGGTGAAGTCTCGGGAGAAGCGTTGAACGCCGCAGCCGGTTGCGGCGGGGTTGCTTCTTCGAAAGGTCCCTTGTGGAGAGGATTGTGTCTCGGGATTTTCCGAACTGGATTCAATCTACCACACCGGCCCCGGATCCGCAATCTTCGAATTCGCCGTCGAAATGAATTACTATTCCGGTAAGGAGACAGACCAGTGATCTTCCACTTGATAAGTTTCGGCGTTTCCGGAAAGGTATAGCACTTTGGCTGCAATAACCGATCTGCCGGACGGACCTATCCGGATCCTCGTCAGTTCCTGCCTGCTGGGCGAAAAGGTCCGTTACGACGGCGGAGACAAGCGGGAACCTTTTCTCGTGGAAACCCTGGGACGGTTCGTCAAGTATGTCCCCATCTGCCCGGAGGTGGAATGCGGGCTTCCGACGCCGCGCGAGGCGATGCGCCTTCAGGGGGATCCCGCCGATCCGCGCCTTGTCACCTCGCACACAGGAGTGGATAACACGGAAAAAATGCAGGGCTGGATTCTCAGAAAATTGCAGGACCTGGAGGTCCAGGATCTGTGCGGCTATATTTGCAAGAAAGACTCGCCGAGCTCCGGGATGGAGCGCGTCAAGATCTACGTCGATACCGGAGTCACGGCGAAAGTCGGCGCCGGAATGTTCACGAAGGCCTTCATGGATCGTTTTCCGCTGATCCCCGTGGAGGAGGAAGGCCGGCTCCAGGATCCGGCCCTCCGGGAAATGTTCGTCGATCGGGTGTTCACCCTGCGCCGGCTCCGCGACAGGATCCGGCAGGGGAAGACCCGCGGTAACCTCGTGGAATTCCACACGGACCATAAACTTCTCCTCCTCGCGCACGGGAGGACCCGTTACGCCGAAATGGGCAAACTGGTGGCGCATGCGAAGGAATTCCCACTCGAGGAGCTTTACAGGCGCTACCTGTCCCTCCTCATGGAGGCGCTGCGTATGCGCACCTCTTCCGCAAAATGCGCCGACGTGCTGATGCACATGATGGGGCATCTCCGGCGGTTCCTTGCGCCCGATGAAAAGCAGGAACTTCTCGAGGTGACCGAGCAGTACAGGAATCGCCTGATCCCGCTGGTCGTGCCGGTAACGCTCCTCCGGCACCACGTCCGCAAATACGACGTCGCCTACCTGAAGCGGCAGGTCTTCCTCAATCCTCACCCTGTCGAACTGATGCTCCGGAACCATGTTTGAAGGCGGGATGAAACCCATTCCGGGGACCGGCGCGGCCTTCTGCGTGGAAGCGGGCTTTCCTTATTCGAATTACATTTGCCTTGACGGGACACTCCGCTATAATCTTCTGACCATTGCTGTATGGAGGTAAGAACATGAAGGTCCATACCACAAGAAAACTTCTTTTCATTTTCCTGGCGGCGCTGGTTGCTGCGGTTTTTGGGGCAGGGTGCGCAAGCGTTCCCTTGGCTCCGAAGGAAAAGGACGTTGTGTCGAAATCTTTCACCCCGACACCGGGAAAATCCCAGATTTACGTTTACCGGAACGAATCCATGGGCGGCGCCTTGCCGATGACTGTGGCAGTGGACGATAGGATATTGGGCCGAACTGCGCCGAAAACATACTTATGGTGGGAGGGCGAGCCTGGGGAACACACCGTCGCTTCACATACCGAAAACGTGTCCGAGTTGAATATCAAGACCGAGCCGGGGAAACTTTACTTCATCTGGCAGGAAGTGAAGATGGGAGTGTGGGCAGCCAGGTCCCTCCTTCAGCAGGTCGATGAAGCTACGGGCAAGACGGCTGTCATGGAATGTGAATTGTCCCGGTAGCGCCACCGGTCAAATATCCCGGTGACCTGCACCCGTTTTTAGCAAAGGCCAGATCCGAAATCCAGCGGGGATGGAATCGTAAAGGATGACTTTAACAACAAAAAAGGGGTCACGGTTGCCCGTAACCCCTTGATTTTATTGGTAGCGGGGCCAGGATTTGAACCTGGGACCTTCGGGTTATGAGCCCGACGAGCTACCTGGCTGCTCCACCCCGCGTCGTAAGCCAATCATATTATCTATTCGACCGACCACCTGTCAACCCGAATAAAACATCGAGCGGCGCGGTCCATCTGCTCGAAAAGACGAAAAACCTTAACGTCCCTGACCCTTCCCCCTGCGCGGAGCACCCTGTTTCTTTCCGGGTGAACGGAACCCCCCACCCCTGCTCGGTCCCGGCCGTACACCCGGACGTGGAGACGAAGGCGACCCCGGCCCCTTAGACGGCTTCTTCCATTCGGGCTTAGGCTGACGCGGGCCTTTCCGGTCCACCGAGGCTCTCTGCGGAGCCGAGGGAGTCCCCGGACCCTTGCCCGGGGCCGCCTGGGCTGCGGGCGGTTGAAGACGCTTCGCGCGAGGGACGAACTTCGGCTTGCCCGCATGCGGTTCCCGTTTCGGTGTTGCGCGTGGCTCGCGCTCCTTCTGATCCACGTACGCCATCAGTTCCCGCACTTCCTTCCCCGTGAGATATCGCCACTCCCCCGGCTCCACGCCCGAAAGTTCCAGTGGGCCTATCGACGACCGCCGCAGCTTCATCACCTTGTGCCCGATCGCCTCGAACATCTTCCTGACCTGGTGGTACCGCCCCTCGGCGATGCGGATCGCGATCCACGATTTCCCTTCCCGCTTGTCCACCATTGTGACATGCGCCGGATTGGTCATCACGCCGTCGATCGGCAAGCCGCGGCGAAGAATCTTCAGCTTCACGGGTAGCGGCTCGCCCATCAATTTAGCGACGTATGTTTTCTCGACGCCGAATTTCGGATGTGTGAGCTTGTACGCCAGATCTCCATCGTTGGTGAAGAGAAGAAGGCCGGTCGTGTGGTAGTCCAGTCGGCCGACGGGAAAGACGCGCGAGGCCATGTCGCCCACGAGCGAGGCCGCCGTCTGGCGTCCTTCCTTGTCCTTCATGGTTGTGACGACGTTGTCGGGTTTGTACGCCATCACGTAGATCTTCTCTTCCCGGACGGGGACAAGCGTGTTTCCGTCCAGCCGGACCTCGTCCTTCCCCGGGTCGAGGAATGCGCCTGGGTCCAGGACCTGGCGCCCTGCGACGGTCACCCTCCCGTTGCGGACAATTTCGTCAGCCGTCCTGCGGGATACGCCCGCCGCCAGAGAGATGTAGCGGTTGAGCCGCTCAATGGGCATCGCCTTCGCCGCCCTCCATGCGGGAGGCCGCTTCGCTCAGGACGTCGTCGGATACCCCTTCGGGCAGGCCGGGGTCGGAAGTAAGCAGAGGTTCGCCGTGCTCCGCCGCGTACAGGCTCGCCGCAAGCTCCGATTCCGCCGCCGGCACGAACGCCTCCGCCGGGTGCTCGGCGACGACTCCGCCCGTCGCGGCCGTCAGGAACTCCTCGATGTCGTGCATGGAGGGGAGATCGGATAGGCTGCCTAATCCGAACACCTCGAGGAACTCTCGCGACGTCCCGAAAAGGAACGGCCGCCCTATGACGTCCTTCTTCCCCACCACCTTGACCAGACGGCGTTCCATGAGGGTCTTGAGCGATCCGGCGCAGTCCACGCCGCGGATCTGCTCGACCTCGAGGCGCGTCACCGGCTGCTTGTAGGCGACTATGGACAGCGTCTCGAGCGCCGCACGCGAAAACCTCGCCGGACGGATGTCGAAGAGCTGGCGCACGTACTCCTGGTTGGCGGGATTCGTGCGGAACTGTACCCCCTTCGCCACCTCATCGACCACTATGCCGGAGGTATCCGCGGCATACTTCGCCTGCAGGATGGCGACGACCTCTCGGACCGACGCCCTCGACAGGTTTCCCAGCAGATGCCCTGCCTTCTCGAGGGAAAGCGGGTGCTCGGATACGAGCAGCAGGCTCTCCAGGATGGATGCGGCACGGGAAAGATCCACGTGATCGGTCGCCTGCCCTTCCTGCGGTGCGGCGTCCGGGTCGTCGGCAACGGCCGGACTCTCCGGGACCGGTTCCTCAAATTTCGGATTCTTCGGATTCTCCTCCATCTTCCCCCTCGCGAACTGCCGGTACGATGGTGATAAGACCCATCGGGTTGGCCTGGTAGACCTTTACCGTCCGGATGCGGACCAGTTCAAGGATCCCCAGGAAGAACGAGATTATCTCGTTTTTCGTCTTGAACTCCTCGATGAGGCGGTCGAACCGGATGGCTCCGTCTTCCTTTATCCGGTCCAGGAGGAACGCGATCGCGTCGACGATCGTGAGCCGGTCCACGAAGATCTCGTGGACGTCCTCCTTCGGCATGCGGGCCAGCACGTCCTTGAATGCGGTGATCAGGTCCGCGAGCGACAGCTCCGTGATCGCCACTTCGCCTTCGGGTATCGCCTCGCCGAGGAAATCACGCGCGAAGACATCCCTGCCCAGGATCGGCCGGTCTGACAGCCGGGCCGCCGCCTCCTTGAACCTCTGGTACTCGATGAGCCGCCGCGAGAGCTCCGCCCGCATGATCTCCGGGTCCTCCTCCGGATCCAGACCCTCGTCGGTCCGGGGGAGCAGCGACTTCGACTTGATGTGAAGAAGCGTGGACGCCATCACGAGGAACTCGCCGGCGACGTCCAGGTTGAGCGACTTCATCGCGTCGATGTAGGCCAGGTACTGCTCCGTGATCCGGGCGATCGGGATATCGTGGATGTCGAGCTTGTCTTCCCGGATCAGGTGCAGCAGGAGGTCGAGCGGGCCCTCGAAGACATCCAGCCGGACGGCTATGCCTGCGCCCGCGTTCGGGTTCGGCGCGTCAGATCCCGACAGCGTCGCGCACCTCCTTCATCTTCTTCTCCGCGATCCCGGCCGCCCTGCTCGTCCCCTCCGCCAGGATCTCCCGGACGGACACGCCGCTTTCCACGATCTGATCCGCTCGTACATCCACTTCTTGCACTCGATGCAGCCGATCCCGGCGCTGCGGCAGCCTGCATCGACCTTCGAAATCGTCGCCTCGTCCGAAAATATCTTGTGGTAGGAGAACAGGTTGCAGATTTCCGGGTTGCCCGGATCGGTGCGCCGCTCGCGGGCGGGGTCCGTCACCATCGGCCGGACCTTCGACCAGACCTCCTCAGCAGTGTCGGAGAGCAGGATGGCGTTGCCGTATGTCTTGCTCATCTTCCGGTTGTCGGTCCCCATGATCTTGGGCGTTTCGGTGAGATACGCCTGCGGGATGGCGAAAACTTCCTTGTAG
>JAENIX010000090.1 GCA_016844415.1 Actinomycetota bacterium
GACTCCGCCAGCGTCACGAGGGGCGAGACCTTTTCCCCGCGGGAGATTTCCATCGCCCTTTCGAAATGGCGTCTCGCCCTTGCGGGCGAACCGCCCATCGCCTCGGAGCGGCCCCCTTCGAATGCGATGAAGTATTCATGGATCGCACCGCCGTCGAAGTCCTCCCGGAGCGCGAGCGCCCGGCGCATGAGGGACTCGCAACGAGGAAGGTCCGCCAGCATTTCAAGGTCGTCCACCGCCGTGGAAATCGCAAGGCTGCACGATACACCCGTCCAAAACAGAAGGGGCACGTCCTCCGGCTCCGTCATCGCCGCGGCTTTCACGGGGTCGGCCGCGAATTCCTCGCGGAACCGGGGATGTCCGGCCGAAAGCCCGCGGAGCCCGTATTCCCTGGCCCGCATGTATAACCGCCGCGCCCTCTCCCTGCCGTGAAAAGATATCTCCGGGTCTGCCGCCTCGACGGCATCCTGCCACACGAACGCCGCCGAATACTGCGTGAATCCGCGCGCGAGTGAAGTGAGCAGCCCGATGTGATCCGGCTGCCGAAGGGGATGGAATCACGGACCAGTTCCGGGTCATCGTCGGCGGCGAACCGCTCGCCGCCCGACGAAACGGCATCGGCCACCTTGTGGAGCGCGTAGGTCCTCAGGGAGCACCCGCCGGCCAATAACGCCAGGAGAAGCGCCGTCGAAATGGCCAAGGCGCGCGGCAACGCTAATCCCTCGCGGGGGAAGCTTCGCCCCTTCCCCGGCCCCCCAGGATCTCCTCCACCTTCCGGCCGAGTTCGGCCCTTCGGAACGGCTTCTGGAGGAACCCTTGGAACCCCTCGGCCACGATCTCCCTGATCCGCTCGCTCTCGTCGTATCCGCTCGCGAGGAGCGCCCGCACCCAGGGACAGATCCGCTTCATCTCGGCGAACGCACGGTCGCCGGTCATCCAGGGCATCATCAGGTCGAGCATGACGAGGGCGATCTCGCGGTGACGCTCGCGGAACATCTCGACCGCCTCGACGCCGTTGCGAGCCTCTATCACGCGGTACCCGAAGGACCGGAGCATGGCGGCCACCACTTCGCGGACGTCGTCCTCGTCGTCCGCCACCAGTATAGTCCCCGCGCTGTCACCCTGGGGGTCTTCCAGGTCCTCGATATCTTCAGATAAATCCGGAGCCGCGGGAAACACGATGGTGAAGGTTGTCCCCGCTCCCGGCTTCGATCGGACGGATATCTCCCCGTCGTGTATCTCCACTATCCCGCGGACGGCCGCCAGCCCCATCCCCCTGCCGATGAATTTCGTGGAAAAGAACGGCTCGAAGATCCGGGAGAGCGTCTTCTCGTCCATACCGCACCCGGTGTCGGATATTTCAAGCACGACGCGCGGACTTTGCGATAAATCGCCCGTCGCGCTCTGGATGATCATCTCTCCTTTCGCTCCGGGCTCGTCCGCCGGATGGACGGAAAGGCCATCCTCCCTGCGCGTCCGAATGGAGAGGACGCCGCCTTCCGGCATCGCCTCGCCGGCATTCAGACACAGGCTCATCACCACCTGCTTGAGCTGGGCTGCGTCGGCCAGGACGGGAGGGGTGTCCTCCGCCAGGTCCAGGCGGAACTCAACCGATGCGGGGAACGCCGCTTTAAGGATCGGAACGTCGTCGAGCACCGCCCAGTTCAGGGATACGAGCCGCGGGCTGTACTTACCCTTCCGCGCGTACGCAAGAAGCTGGCTGGTCAGTTCGACCGCCCGCCCGCCGCTGCGCTCGATCATGTCGAGGTACTTGCAGGCATCGCTGTTCCCGCTCATCAGCAGGCGAAGCATCTCCACCGAGCCGGTGATGCCCAGCAGCAGGTTGTTGAATTCGTGGGCGACTCCGCCAGCCAGCATGCCCAGGGTCTCCAGCTTCTGGTTCTCGAAAAGGCGGTTCTCTATCTTCTTCCTCTCGGTGATGTCGCGGGTGATCCGCAGGACCATGCGTATCTCCCCCCGCTCGTCGTGCACGGGCGACGAAACGGTCTCCACCTCCAGGTAGCTTCCGTCCTTGCGGCGCAGCCGGCAGTGGAGCGTGACCGCCGGGCTGTCCTTTTCCGCGATCCTCCGGTTTTCCTCCAGGAAATTCTCCCGGTCCTCGGGATGGAGGAATCCGGCAGCCGTCGCGCCGATCATCTCCTCGGGACGGTAGCCCAGCATCCTG
Organism: Actinomycetota bacterium; assembly: GCA_016844415.1. Taxonomy (GTDB): domain Bacteria; phylum Desulfobacterota; class Deferrimicrobia; order Deferrimicrobiales; family Deferrimicrobiaceae; genus JAENIX01. Next base: position 2,186 of record JAENIX010000090.1, read on the forward strand.
CCCGTCGCGGGGCTTGCGTAGAGATACTTCCCGTCGGGGTCGTGCAACGAGATGAAGTCGAGGGAATGGTCGGCCAGGAACCTGTATCGCGATTCGGAGTCCCGCAGCTGCTCCACCATCCTGCGTCGCTCGAGCGTCGCGGAAAGGATGGGGGCCACTACATCCGAGATCACCCGCGCCTCGCCTTCGTGCCAGCTCTTCTTCACGCCGTACATGTGAATGGAGAGAAACCCGAGCGGCCGGGTGCCGAACCTCAGCGGGAAGAACATCGCGGAACGGACCGGGGATGAGGCATGCAGCGCCCGGAACGGATGCTCCGGCGGAAGGAGCTCAAGGTCATCGAGAACCTGCCCGCCCTCCGAGTGGAGCCGCTCCATCGCCTCCCTGACCAGCCCGCCGTTTCCGTAGGCGTCTCTCAGCTCCGGCCATTCGCCAGGGAGGGTGCTGCGCCATATTTCCGGGCGGGCGACGTTTTCGCGGCATGAGACCAGATAGCATCCTTCCGCGCCGCAAAGAGCCAGGATCTCCCGGCACACCTCTTCCAGAAGTTCGTCGAGCCCCAACCCCAGCGCGCAGATCCGCGCTATCCGGGGCACCGCGAGGATGTGAACCTCGCTGGCCTGCTGATCGTTCGATCCCCGGTTCTTCACCGGAAACGGGATCGTGTCCCCCAAAGTCCTCTCCCTTCGCCCTCGCGAACCGAAATGGTTGTTTTTCCTTTATAAAAGGGATGGAGCGGGATGTCAACAATACCCGCTCTACGCCCGTTCCCTCCAGTGCGCCTCCTCGAATAGCCTTATCTTATCCACTCGCCGGCGGTGGCGGCCGCCGTCGAAAGGGGTTGTGAGCCACTTCCCCGCTATTCTTCGGGCGAGGACGAAAGAGATCTCGTCTGCGCCGAGGACCAGGACGTTCGCGTCGTTGTGGCGGCGGGAGAGAACCGCATCGGCGACGGTGGCTACCACCGCGGCCCGGACACCCTTCGACTTGTTCGCGCAGATGGCCATGCCGATCCCCGACCTGCAGATCAGTATCGCCCGGTCGGCCTCCCCCCGCCGCACCAGGGCCGCAGCCGCGAAGCCGTAGTCCGGATAGTCCACGGGATCGGCCGAGTCCGTTCCAAGGTCCCGGGTGGCGAAACCCATCCCCGACAGACGGCTTAACAGGTCCGCCTTCATTCCCACGCCCCCATGGTCCGAAGCAAGAACTATCCGCATGGGTTTCCCGCGCGGGCTCATCCTTTACGCCTCCTCCTCCATCGCCAATGCGAAATGCGCCGCCCCCAGCAGCGCAGCCTGGTCGTCGAGTATAACCTTAACGGGAATACCGGAGAGAAAATCGCGGAACCGCCCCTTGGCGGCGAACGATTCGAGGAACCCACCCTCCGAAAGGACGGGGAGGATGGCGGGCGCGATGCCTCCTCCCAGGACTACCCCTCCGGTCGCGTTGAAATTCAGGGCGAAATCGCCCGCCAGCGAGCCGTACATGGAGGCGAAGAATAGAAGCGCCTCCCGGCACAGCGGCGACCGTCCGGATACCCCCTCCTCCGCGATCACGCGTGGCGGGTCCCCGCCGAGAATGCGCGCTTCGACATCCGCGGACACCGGAATCCCTTCAACCTCCCGCAGGAAACGGTAGATCGCGTGGAGGCCGGGTCCGGAAACAGCCCGCTCCGCGCTTGCGCGGCCGTAAAGTCCCTTGAGAAAGGCGAGCAGTTTTTCTTCCCGGCCGTTACGGGGGGAGAAACCGGCATGTCCGCCCTCCGAGGCCAAAGGGAGGTATCCCTTTCCGCATCGGACGAGAAACCCCACCCCGAGGCCGGTCCCTGCCGCAACGACGGCGATCGTCCCACGTGGATCCGCTTCCCCGGCCTGCAGGACCGCGAAAAGGCCGGGCGAAAGGTGCAATACCGAGAAGGCGGTGGCCTGAAGATCGTTTATGAGGAATCCGCGCCCCGCCCCGCACGCGCGACGGATCGACTCCTCATCCACAACCCAAGGCAGGTTCGTCAGCCGGCTCCGTCCCTTCCTGACAGGTCCCGCCACGCCTGCGCAGACGAGATCCACCGGGCCCCTGCCCGCAAGGAACTTTTCGAGGATCGACTCGAACGAGGGAAACTCCCGGCTGTTGAAGGAGCTGACTTCGTCCCGCTCCATATGGCCGCCCCGCACGGTGAAAAGCGCCAGGTTGGTCTTCGTCCCCCCCACGTCGGCGGCGAGGATCATCGCCTCCCCCCGTCCTTCGCGTCCGCAAGCGCCGCCGCGTCCGCGTCCGCGAGAAACGTGACCTTCCCCCGTGCCGGTGAGACCCGGGAGGCCGGAAGCCCCGGGTCGCCGGAGAGCACACCTCGCAGCGCCCGGGCCTTCTCCTTGCCGCTCGCCAGGAATACAACCTGGGCGGCGGCGTTGATCAGCGGCAGCGTCATGGTGACGCGGCGGACGGGAGGGTCGCCGGCCGCATCCGTCGCAATGAACCACGCGGCGCCCTCTTCGTAAGGGACGCCGGGGAACAGCGAGGCGGTGTGGCCGTCCATACCGATCCCCAGAAGTATCGCGTCGAACCGGGGGAAACCGCCCGGAGGCCGCGGATACGCTGCCCTGAGCGCCTCCTCGTAACGGCGCGCGCCCTCTTCGGGCCCGGCAAGTCCCGTGTCCACGGGATGGTAGTGCCCCGCCGGAACCGGCGCGCGGGACAGAAGCGACTCGAGAAGCATCCTGCCATTGCTTCGCGAGTCCTCCGGCGGGACCCACCGCTCGTCCACCTGGTAGAAGTGAACGAGGTCCCACGGGAAACGTGTCCGGTACGGTTCCGCCGAGAGGAATTCGTACATCCGCCGCGGCGTCTCTCCGCCGGAGAGGGCGACGTGGATCCGGGGAGCCGAATTCCCGGACCGGGAAAGCGTCGCCGCCCGCTCCCGGACGATCCCCCAGAACCGTCCCGCGGCCGCGCGCGCCAGTTCCTCAGGCGTTGGGAGGACGAACAACCGCTCGGCGGTGATGCCGTTTCCGCTTGTCATGGCCGCCGCCACCGGTCTCTTCCTTCTTCAAGGAGCGCGTCAGCCTCGGGTGGCCCCCATCCGCCGGCGGGATAAAACCGCAGTCCGTGCCCCGGGTCTTCCTTCCAGCGGCGCAGGAACGGGTCGAGGAGCGCCCATGAGGTTTCCACATCCTCTTCCCGCGGTAAGAGGGTCGGGTCGCCGTGCATCACGTCGAGCAGGAGCCTGCCGTAAGCGGGAGTGCTTCTGGCGCCGAACGCCTCCCGGTACGTGAAGTGTAAATCG
>JAENIX010000001.1 GCA_016844415.1 Actinomycetota bacterium
GTCGGGAAGGGCCTGAACCTGGGCTTCAAGCTCGTTGATCCGTCGAACGAGGGGGGCGATTCGCTCCAGCACGCGCTCGTTCTGCGTGCCGAACATTTTTTTCAGGAGATTTCCGATCATTGGTTTGTTAACCCGCCCATCATTCTACCTTAGCGCTCCATTCCGGATTACGGCAATATGGTATCGCCTGGTATCCGGACGCAGGGCTCGCGGGGGGTCTTCCCCGGAGCTACGCCTGCCCCCCGGTCGAGGTATTTGGTAGGGGGGCTCGCGACCTGCACCACCTCGGAGGTTAACTCCGTCGTGGTGCACCGTAGAGTATTCATGGGCGGTTTCGCCCGCTCACTGCGGATTCCGCTCGACGCAATCTATCCCTCGCTCCATACGCCGCTCCGTGGAAGCCCCCCGCTACGCCCTGCGTCCGCGCAGCCGAATTATTGAATGGAGCGCCAGACTAAAAAAAAATCCCCCTTGCGGGGGCTTCTTACCGCAGCGGCCTCTCCTAACTCAGTTGAGGAAGCGGACCGGGTTCACCGGAAGGCCGTTCACGTGGACTTCGTAGTGAAGATGGGATCCCGTGGTCCGGCCGGTTTTCCCCACCGTGCCGATGGAGTCTCCCGTTTGCACGATGTCGCCCACGGCCACCCGCCGCTCCCCAAGATGCGCATACAGCGTCCGGTATCCGTATCCATGATCCAGGACGACGACGTTTCCGAACAGCGACTCGTAACCGCTACGCACCGCTTTACCGGCGGCGGCCGCCTTCACCGGTGCGCCCTGCCTGGCTATGATGTCCATCCCGTGATGAAACACCTTGGTATCCGTGAAGGGGGAGGTTCTGACCCCGAAACCGGATGACAGAATCCCCCGCACCGGCCATATGGCCGGAGCGCTCTCAAGGACTATCCGCCGGCCATCCAATTCCTCGCAGACGGCTTCAAGGTCCTTGACATCCACCAGTACATCCTTTTTCAGCTGCTCGAAACGCAGGTCCAGGAGACGGTCGAGGCGGCTTAGCGCGCCGGCTTCCTGGGTTTCCATCCCTCCGATGCCGGAGGATTTGTCCCGCTTCCTGGCAGCCCCGGGGCGCAACGACTCGTTTATTCGAACCAGGGACCGAACCCGGGCGTCCACGGCCCGGAGGCGTTCGACCTCCGTCTCAAGGCTTTCGAACTTCGAGTGGAGGTTGTACAGGGTGAGGTCCTGCTCGCTCACGCGCTGCCGCAGGACGCTAAGGTCTCCGAGATTCGAGAGATTCTCGCGGTAATCATAGAGAAAATGCGTAAATGCGATAAACAGGAGGGCAAATGTAGCGACGGCGGCAACGAAGCCCTTCCGTCCTATGCGGAACTCCCGGGCACGACCCCCGTAGCCGATCCGCAGTGTAAAGTCGTGCTCTGCGCGCACCAATCCCCCCCTTTGAATGTAAACGAAACAGAGGAAGACCGTAGCACAAAATGCAACATGGTGTCAACGGAATGAAAGAGTATATAAATCAAGCGTTTGTGGTGTTTGTCTTTCACCCCATCGCCCGTTTCTTCGGCTTCTTTTCCTGGCCGCGGTTCATGACGACTACCGGGTCCACTATCTCGCCGCAGTTCAGGCACCTCCAAGCGTAGAAAAGGTCGAGCATATCCTGGAAGCGTTCGTAAACCATCGCCCCGTTGCAACGAGGGCACCTTATCGGCCTGCTTACCCTGCGCATTCCACCATCCCCCTTATCTCCCCTTCGATGTTCCATGTCGGAATAAGGTTCCACTGATAAAACGGCACCGATAAAAAAAAAGGCGGCAGGGGGAGTTCTTTGGTAAAATTTCCGGATTGGATCGTAAGGGAGGAGGCAAGATACATGGGCAAGAAACGGCTGGGGGAGCTCCTCGTCGAGACAGGGTTGCTCACGGAGGAGAACCTCACCCGGGCACTCACCGAGCAGCGATCCCGGCGGGGCAAGTTGGGGGAAGTGATCGTCGCGCTCGGGATGGCCACCGAGGATGAGATAGCCCAGACCCTTTCCGTCCAGCTGGGAATTCCTTTCATAGACCTGACGCAGACCCCGGTGGAGCCGGAGGCGATCGAACTGATCACGGAAAAGGTCGCCCGCAAGCACCTGATCCTGCCGATATCGATCGATCAGAAGGACCTCCATATAGCCATGGCGGACCCGTTGAGTTTCGAGGCGTTCGAGGACGTGCGGTTCGCCTCCGGGTACACCATCAAGCCCGCAATCGCCACCCGCACCAACATACTCTGGGGGATCGAGCAGCACTACCACCTGGGATCCTCCCTGGACAACATAGTCAGGGACATCGCGGACGAGCGGCTCGTCGAGGTGGTGCTGGAAAAAAGGGAAGGGGATTCGAAGGAATCCGAGGACCTCCGGAAGAAGAGCGAAGCGGCTCCCATCATCCGGATGGTGAACCTGATCGTTTCAGAGGCCGTGGAGAAGGGCGCGTCCGACATACATGTCGAACCCACCAAGGCGGATCTGAAGATCCGGAACCGGGTCGACGGGCTCCTCCGGAAATCGCTGGAGCTGCCCAAGTGGGTGCAGGGCGCGGTGATCTCGCGCATCAAGATCATGGCCAAGATGGACATCGCGGAGAAGCGCCTCCCCCAGGACGGACGGATAGGCGTGCGCGTGGGTGCGAAGACCTTCGACCTTCGCGTGTCGACGATGCCGACGACCTACGGGGAAAAGGTGGTCATCCGGATCCTGGATTCCGCAAACGCCCAGATCCCGCTGGAGGCGATGGGCCTGAGCGCCGGAGAGCTCCAGCAGCTTGAAGGTTTGATCCGCAGGCCCCAGGGGATCCTGCTCGTCACAGGCCCTACCGGCTCCGGGAAGACTACCACCCTCTACGGGATCCTCAACCGGATAAAGAGCGTGGAGCAGAACATCACGACGATCGAGGACCCGGTGGAGTACGAAATCGAGGGCGTCAACCAGGTGGCGATCCAGGAAAAGATCGGGATGACGTTCGCGTCGACCCTGCGGTCGATGCTGCGGCAGGACCCGGACATCATCATGCTCGGTGAGATGCGCGACCTGGAGACGGTGACCATCGCCATGCAGGCCGCCCTGACCGGCCACTTCGTCCTGTCGACGATCCACACCAACAGCTGCACCGCCACGATAACGCGGTTGCGGAACCTGGGTGCTGCCTCGTATCTCCTCGCCTCCACGATCAATTGCATCATGGCGCAGCGGCTTGTGCGGGTCATCTGCATGAAGTGCCGCGTGGAGTACGATCCTCCCGAGGGCGACCTGGCCAAGATCGGGTTCAAACCGAAGAAGGGGAAGGGGGATTTCACCTTCTACCGGGGAGAAGGATGCTCAACGTGCGAGGGGACCGGATACAAGGACCGTATAGGGCTGTACGAGATCCTCCCGTTCACACAGCCGATCCGGGACCTGGTCGTTTCCGATGCCTCCGAGACCCTCCTTCGCCAGCAGGCCATCGCGTCGGGAATGGTGACGCTTGCGCGCGGAGCCCTGGATAAGGTCAGGGCGGGGGTCACCACGCTGCAGGAGCTATTCCGGGTGGTTGAGACGGAGGAGGATTTCGGCACCATGTGCCCCGAGTGCCACGGCGTGCTGGGAGCCGGGTTCGTGATGTGCCCCACATGCGGGCACAGCCTTATGTCCACATGCGGGTCCTGCCAGAAGACGGTTTCCCCCGAGTGGAAATTCTGCCCCTACTGCCGGCACGACTTCGTCAAACCGGCCCCGGGGCGGTCGTTCGCGTAAGTAATTCCCTATACGAAGTGGCAGGCGGTGAAGCGGCCGGGGGCGGACTCGCGGAACGCCGGGCAGACCTCCTCGCAGACTTCTTTCGCCATGAAGCAGCGTGTGTGGAACCGGCAGCCGGGCGGCGGGGCTATGGGGCTCGGGATCTCCCCGCGCAGCACGATCTTCTCCCGCGGGGTCCCGCCGATCATCGGAACGGCCGACAGCAGGCTGCGCGTGTAAGGGTGCAAAGGGCTGCAGAACAGCTCCGCCGCCGGTGAGACCTCCATCATCTTGCCCAGGTACATCACCGCCACGACGTCGCTCACGTGACGGATCACCCGCAGGTCGTGGGAAACGAACAGGTAGGCCATTCCGTACTCTTGCTGGATGTCCATCAGCAGGTTAAGGATCTGCGCCTGGACGGAGACGTCGAGCGCTGACACCGGCTCGTCCGCGACGACGAGCTTCGGCGACAGCGCGATCGCCCGCGCGATCCCGATGCGCTGCCGCTGGCCGCCGGAGAATTCATGTGGGTACTTGTCGGCGGCGTCCTCCGACAGCCCTACGCGCAGCAGCAGCCGCAACGCCATCTCCCGGATCTCCCTGCGGTTGGCCATCCCGTGGACGAGCCATCCCTCGCCGACGATGTCGCGGACCCGCATCCGCGGGTTCAGCGAGGAGTACGGGTCCTGGAAGATGATCTGCATCATCCTCCGGGTGCGGCGCATCTCCTCGCCGGCCAGGCTCGTGATGTCCCGCCCGTCGAACCGTATCGTCCCGCTGTCGGGGGAAATCAGCCGTAGCGCGACGCGCCCCAGCGTGGTCTTGCCGCATCCCGACTCGCCCACCAGTCCGACGGTCTTCCCCGCCGGGACGTCGAGCGATACCCCGTCGACGGCATGCACCCGAAGCATCTCCCGTGAGAAGAACGACGCCTTCACCGGAAAAAGCTTGTAGATGTTCTCCAGAGAGAGAAGTATTCCGCTGCCGCCGGTCATGCCTTGCCCTCCGAGGATGCATCCCCGCTTCGGGGACCTCCCTTGTGCGCCGCCTTCTGATAGTGGCACGCCGCGAAGTGCCCCGGCGCGTATTCCTCCAGCGGCGGGTCCGCACGGTCGCAGATCGAAAGACCGTCTTCCGCCGTCTCCCCCGCGCGGAACCGTTCCATGGCCTTCCGCCGGAACGGGCACCGGTCGGCGAACGGGCATCCCGGGGGGATCGCGTGCAGGTCGGGCACCGTGCCGGGGATCGACGGGAGCCGCTTCTCCCCGACGGTCCTTCCCGGCAGCGACCGGAGCAGACCCTGCGAATACGGGTGGATCGGATCGCCGAAAAGGTCCGCCGTCTTCGCGATCTCCACGATCCGTCCCAGGTACATGATCGCCACCCGGTCGGCGAATTCGTGGACCACCCCCAGGTCGTGGGTGATGAGGAGGATCGCCATCCTCCTTTTCTGCTCCCGCATCTCCTTCAATAACGCGAGGATCTGCGCCTGGATGGTGACGTCGAGCGCCGTGGTGGGCTCGTCGGCGATAAGCAGCGCTGGCTCGAGGGCGAGCGCCATCGCGATCATCGCCCGCTGCCGCATCCCCCCGCTCAACTGGTGGGGATACTCCCGCGCGCGCCGCTCCGGGTCCGGTACCTTCACGCGGCGCAGCCATTCGACCGCGCGATCCGCGGCTTCCCTCTTCCCGCATGTCCCGTGCGCGGTGAACACCTCGGCCACCTGGCCCCCGATGGTCAGCACGGGGTTCAGTGAGGTCATCGGCTCCTGGAAGATCATCGAGATCTCCTTCCCGCGCACGGCGCACATCTCCTCTTCGGAGATCGCCAGAAGGTCGCGGCCCCGGAAAGAGACGCTCCCCCCCTCAGCCACCGCGGGGGGCTGCTGGAGAAGCCGGAGGATCGAAAGGGCCGTGACGGTCTTGCCGCACCCGGATTCCCCGACAAGGCCAAGCGTTTCTCCTGCCTCAAGGGAAAACGAGACGCCGAACAGGGCGCGGACCGTCCCGCGCTCCGTGCGGAACGCTACGCGGAGATCCTTTACCGCCAGCAGAGGTTCCGCCATCCCCTACCTCCCCCGCAACCGGGGATCCACGGCGTCGCGGATCCCTTCGCCGAGCAGGTTGTACCCGAGCACGGTGAGAAGGATCGCCAGCCCCGGGTAGACGGATAGCCACCAGGCGAACTCGATGTTGTCCTTCCCCGCGGTCAGGATGTTCCCCCACGACGGCGTCGGCGGCTGCACGCCGATCCCCAGGAAGGAGAGCGCCGACTCCGTGAGGATCGCCCCGGCCACTCCCAGCGTCGCGGCGACGAGGACGGGCGCCAGCGTGTTGGGCAGGATGTGCCGGAAGATGATCCGGGCGTCGCCCGCCCCCTGCGCGCGTGCCGCCGCCACGAAGTCGCGTTCCTTTAGCGACAGTGTCTCCGCGCGGACCAGCCGCGACACGCCCATCCATCCCGTGACGCCGATGACTATCATGATGATGTAGATGGATGGCTCGAGAAAGGCTATCACCGCCAGGATGAGGAAAAACGTGGGAAAACAGAGCATGATGTCGACGAAGCGCATGAGGACGGCGTCCGCCAGGCCGCCGTAGAACCCCGAAAAAAGCCCTACCAGGAGGCCGATGCAGGTCGCGATCCCCACCGCCACGAATCCCACCTTGAGCGAGATGCGGGCCCCGTACGCCATCCTCGCCAGGACATCCCGCCCCAGCTCGTCGGTCCCCAGGGGATGCCCCGCGGAGGGCGGCTGGAGAACCTTGAGGACGTCTATCCGGTTCGGATCGTGTCCGGAAAAGACCTGCGGAACGGCTGAGAGGATGAAAAAGAAAAGGACCACCGCTCCGCCGGCGACCGCCAGCCGGTTCCGGGCCAGCCGCCGCAGGAAGTCGATGAACATGGAGTGCGCTCCGCCCCCCGCCATCGCGTCATCCCGCCCGGATGCGCGGGTCGGCCAGCGCGTAACCGACATCCGCCAGGAGGTTGCCGATCAGCGTCAGGAAAGCGCCGATCACCAGGATTCCCATTATGAGAGGGACGTCGCGGGACATCACCCCCTGGTAGAAGAGCTGCCCCATCCCCGGGATGGCGAAGATAGTCTCGAAGATGACCGCCCCGCCGAGCAGGTCAGGCACGGAGAGCCCAAGTATCGTGATGACGGGGAGCAGGGCGTTCCGCATCGCGTGCCGGAACACCACCTGCCGCTCGACGAGTCCCTTTGCCTTCGCGGCGGCTATGTAATCCTGCCGTATCACCTCCAGCATGTTGGAGCGCATGTAGCGCGACATCCCCGCCAGCCCGCCGAACCCGGCCAGAAGGACCGGCAGGACCAGGTGCCTCGCCCGGTCCCACGCCTTTCCCGCGAGGGAGAGCGAGTCGTGCTCCAGCGAGACCAGCCCCGAGATGGGAAGCCAGCCCAGCTTCACTCCGAACAGGATCATGAGGAGCAGGGCGAGCCAGAACGTGGGGACGGCGAAACCGGTGAAGACGGTCACCGTCGAGATCCGGTCGAACCATGAGTCCTTCCGGACCGCCGAGTAGATCCCCAGCGGGATGGCGACAAGAAAGATCAGTCCCATGGAAAGGATGTTGATCGTGAGAGTGACCGGGATCCTCTCCCTGATCTTCTCGGAAACCTGACGCCCGTCTGGGGCGAAGCTCTCGCCGAAGTCGAGCGTCGCCATCCGCCCCAGCCATCGCCCGTACTGCACGTGGATGGGCTGATCGAGGCCGTAGTAACGCACCATCCGCTCCCGATACTCCGCCGTGGCCTTGGGGTTCAGGTCGGCGGCGACGCTGATCGGCCCCCCGGGGGCCATGTGTATGGCGAGGAACGACAGCAGGCTGATGCCGACGAGGAGCGGAATCGTCAGGAGCAGTCGTCGGCCGATGTACCGGAGCATCGGAACCCCGTCACTGGTAAGAGGTGTACTTCTGTTCGGCCTTCGGAACGTACCACTTGATGAAGTTGTAGCCTATCCCCGCGGGAGCCGGCTCGATCCCCCGGACCCGCTTGTGGAAGACCGGCAGCGCCTCCGGCGCGTAGAGGAAGACGTAAGGCTGCTCCTCCGCCAGGATCTCCTGGATCCGGAAGTACGCCTTCTTCCTCTTCTCCATGTCGAAGGTGCGGCGGCCACCCTCGAGAAGCCGGTCCACCTCGGCGTTGGCGAAGCCCACGTGGTTCAGCTCGTCGGGGCCCGTCTTGGTGGAGCTCCAGATGTCGAACTGGTCCGGCTCGGGGCCCGTCGCCCAGCCGAGGATCAGGGCGTCGAACTTGCGCTTCTTCACGAACTCGTTGATGAAGGCGGCCCACTCCAGCGTACGGATCTCCATCTTGATCCCCACGGCGGCAAGCTGCTGCTGGATTATGGCGGCCGTCTTGGAGCGGCTCTCGTTCCCGGCGTTGGTGAACACGGTGAAAGCGAATTTCCGGCCGTCCTTTTCCATCGTCCCGTCCGCGCGGAGCTTCCATCCCGCCTCCGCGAGGAGTGCCTTCGCCTTCGCCGGGTCGTGAGGGTACTTCCGCACATCGGGGTTGTACACCCAATGGCCGGGCTTGTACGGTCCCGTGACTTCCTGCCCCAGCCCGAAGAGGACGCCGTCGATCAGTTCCTTCTTGTTGATCGCGTGGGAGATCGCCTGCCGCACCCGCTTGTCCTTGAAGAACGGATGGTCGAGGCGGAAGCCAAGGTAGGTGTACGCGAAGCCGAGATAGCGGTACTTCCGGAAATTCTTCCGGAACTCCTCCGTGTCCGTCTGCTTGGAATATTGCAGCGGGGTGAGCGTCATCTGGTCGATGCCGCCCGACTTGAGCTCGAGGAACATCGTCGCCTGGTCCGGGATGACGCGGGTGACGACCCGGGCGATGTACGGCTTCCCCTCGAAGTAGTCCGGGTTCGCCTCGAAGACGATCTTCGCCCCCGGCTTCCACTCGATGAATTTATACGGCCCCGTTCCGATCGGGTGCGATTTGTTCAAGGGGCTCTGCTTGATGTCCGGGTATTTTTCGAGAAGGTGCTTGGGCAGAATGTTCAATCCCCAGGATTCCATGGCGGGGGCGTATGGCTTGTCGTATTCCACGATGACCGTATAGGGGTCCGGGTTGGTCACCCGCCGCACCTGCTTGAAGGCTTCTCCGTACGCCGTGGGCGTCTTCGGGTCGATCATCTTCCGGTAGGTGAACATCACGTCGTCGGAGGTGAACGGGACGTTGTCGTGCCACTTCACGTTTTTCCGGAGGCGGAAGGTGATCTTCCTCCCGTCGGGGGCCACCTCCCAGGACTCGGCGAGCTCCCCCTCGAGCTTGAGGTTCTTGTCGTACCGGACAAGGCCGTTGAATATGTAGTTCGCTGCTCCGTGGGAGGCCGAATCGCTCGTCACTGCGGACAGGAACCCGCTGACATCCCCGTTGCTCCCCTCCACCAGCGCGTCGCCGTATGCCGGGGCCTCCTGCGTTCCCGCATCACCCTTGACCGGGGCCTCCCTCTTCTCCCCGGAACATCCGGCGGCAAGGGCGGCGAGAACCACAAGCAAGAGAAGCGGGCGCCTCATTCCGTATCCCTTCGAAATATTATTTTCGCTCCGGATATTTCGATATTCACCACCGGCGGCGGCCCCGGCAACTCCCGTCCCGGATAGGAAACCGCCACATCCTTTCCGGCGAAAACGTACTCGGCGCGCACCAGGAGGCGCCGGGACGAGTCGGAAAAGAGCCGCTGCCGCCGGTCTTCCAGGACCCACTCGCCGTCCTGCGTCCTCCACGGATCTCCTTCGTCAAGGGTATACGCCGGCGCCCCTGAGAGGATCCGCCCGAGGGAAACCGGCCCCGCCGGCACCGGGGGAAAATCAGGAGGCGGAAATTTTCCAGCGGCCAGGCCGCGGGAAACCGTCACGTAGATCCCGTCGTTCGTGAGGAACATGACCGGGCGGCCGAGCGGATCGTAGAACCCGACGGTCTCCTCGGATGGAGTCCGGGAATTCACCCCGGCGACGAACGGGAACACGCCGCCTGAAACCTCGGCGACCCCGGTAAAGGATGTCTCGATGGGAAAGGTGACAGCTGCGGCCGACGCGAACAGCTCCCGCGCCCCCCGCGCTTCCTCCCCCGCCAGGCGATGCAGGCCGGAAGCGCATCCGGTTGCAAGGACCAGCGCCGACGCGACAAAGCAGGCCGATGCCGCCCCTGACAGGAGTCGGCGTCCCATATCACCTGGCGGGCGGATCCTCTTTCTTGACCCGGCTGATCTTATTCCTTATCTCCTCCGGCTTATCGTGCCCCTTCGCTATCGCCTTCTCGAACAATGCGGAGGCCTCTTTCCCCTTCCCCTGGCTGACGAGGACGTCGCCAAGGTGCTCGAGCACCACCGGATCGTCCGGCACGAAGGTCAGCGCCCGCCGCAGCTCCGACTCGGCCCGCGGAAGATCCCCCTGCCGGTAGTAAACCCAGGCCAGGCTGTCGATGAAAAATCCGTCGCTCGGCCGGACCTCCAGCGCCCGGAGGATAAGCGCTTCCGCCTCCTTGAGCTTCACGTTCCTGTCCGCGTAAGAGTAGCCGAGGTAGTTGAGCGCGACCGCGTTCTTCGGGTCGATCTCGATGGCGCTTTGAATCGCCTCGACCATTTTCTCGAAGTTTCCCATCTTGTCGTACACGACGCCCAGTGAAAACCGGGCGGAGGCGCTCTTCGGGTCCTTGGCGGCCGCCTCTTTGAGGATGCCCACCGCCTCCTCGTATTTCCCCGCCTCTTCCAGCTGCCCGCCGAGGAACACCATCAGCGTCACGTCCTCCGGATACTTGGCCCGGAGCCTGCGCGTGACCTCGATCGACTCGTCCAGCTTCTTCTTCCGCCCCAGTGTCATCGCAAGGTGCAGCATCGCGTCCCTGTATACCGGCGAGGTGTCGGGAATCCCCTGGAACTGCTCCTGCGCCTCGGGCAGCAGCCCCTTTTCCTCGTACGTCGTGCCGAGGAAAAAGCGGACGTTGTGGTTCTGGGGCTGGGCGGACAGGACGAAGCGGAACTCGTTTATCGCTTCGTCGTAGCGGTCCCGCTCGAGGTAGAGGATGCCAAGCCTTGTCCTGAACTCCAGGTTGTCGCTTGAGAATTTCTTGAGCTCTTCGTACTGGTCGACGGCCTGCTCGATCTTGTTCTCCATTATGAGGACGCGCCCCAGCCGCTCGCGGACGAGCAGGTTGTACGGCGAAATCTCCAGCGCCTTCTTGTACCGCTCCTCCGCCTCCGGGATCTTCCCCATCATCTCCAGAACTCCGCCGGAATCCACCAGGGCGCCGTCGAAGAAGGGGTGCAGGGAAAGGGCCTTGTCGAAATCCTTCAGGGCGTCCGGAAGCTTCTTCTGGGCGGCCAGGAGGCGTCCGCGGTAGTAATACCCCATGGCCGACTCCGGATTCTTCCCGATCAGCGCGTCGAGATATTCGCCGGCCTTCGCGAGTTCGCCCTTCTCCACGGAAAGCGTGGCCAGGTGCACATAGACTTCCTCGTTCTCGGGATCTTCCGAAAGGGTCCGGCGGTAGAGCTCGGCGGCCTTCTCCTTTTCTCCCGTCGTGGCCAGGATGCCGGCGAGCAGGTAACGCGACCGGGCGTGGCCGTCGTCTATCGACAGCGCCTTTTCGAGAACCTCCCTGGCCTCTACGAGCTTCCCCTTCTTGACATATACGTTGCCGATTTCATAGAGGATCGCAGGTTCGTTCTCCGCATACCGTAGGGCTTTCTGGTACATATCGAGAGCCGCGTCGAGATTCCCTTCCCTGTAAGAGAGATACCCGGACAGGAAAAATGAGTAGGCCCTGCCCGTCGCCCGGACGTTTCCCGCCATGCCGTTTCCGGGATACGCCTGCGCGTTTCCGGAGAAAACAAAAAGGGCCAAGGCCCCCAGGGCGAGTATTCTTTTCATCGGCTCCCTTTACTCACGGATACGGTGTTGGATGTATTATACACAAAACCGCCCTTCTGCCGGAGGATGCAATGCTCTCGAAAACCGATACCGAGCGGGTCCTTTCCGCCCTGATGTCCCGTGGGGGGGAATACGGCGAGCTGTTTTTCGAGGAAGTGCGATCCCTCACGGTTCTGCTCGAGGACGGAAAGATCGAGAGGGTCCTTTCAGGGACCGACGCCGGGATCGGAATACGGTTGATCTTCCGCGGCAAGACGTTCTACGCGTACACGAACGAGACCGGGACGCGCACTCTCGCGGCCCTCGCTTCCGACCTCTCGCGGCACGCGGAGGGCGGCGGTGTCCCCGTGGCCCTTCCGGCCTCGGCAACCGCCGCGCGAAACCCTTCCCCGGTGCGAAAGCCGCCCTCGGCGAAAGGCATCGGAGAAAAAACATCCCTGGTCACCCTCATGGACCGCGTCGCGAGGGGTGTGTCGCCGGAAATCCGCCAGGTCCGCGCCACCTACGGCGAGGCGGAGCGCCGCATCGAGGTCGCGGCGCACCCGGCCGGGTTCGCCACCGATGCGCAGACGTTCACCGTGCTGTCCGTCCAGTGCGTGGCGGGGAACGGGGGCGGGCTGGCATCCGGCTACGAGTCGGGCGGAGGGACGGCGGGCTGGGAGTTCCTGGAGGAATTCAATCCGGAAGCTCTTGCGCGCAAGGCGGCGATCCGGGCCGTTATAACCCTCTCCGCCCGCAGGATTCCGGGGGGCCGTATGCCGGTCGTCCTCTCCGCAGAGGCTGGCGGGACCATGGTGCACGAAGCGATCGGGCATGGGCTGGAGGCGGATCTGGCGCTCCAGGGAATGTCGGTTTACAAGGACGAACTTGGGAAGTCGGTGGCGAGCCCGCTCGTTTCGATCGTCGACGACGCCACGGTTCCGTGGAAGCGGGGATCGTTCGGCATCGACGACGAAGGCACGCCCGGCGAAAGGACCGTTCTGGTGGAAAAAGGAGTTCTGAAGGGGTTCCTTCACGACCGGCTCTCCGCCATGAAGGAAGGAGCGCGCCCAACGGGGAACGGGCGCCGGGAATCGTACCGGCACAAGCCGATCCCGCGGATGAGCAACACGATCATCCTGCCCGGGACGGTACCGCCGGGAGAGATACTCCGGTCCGCCGAGCGCGGCCTGTTGGTGCTCAAAATGGGAGGAGGCCAGGTCAACACCGTCACCGGAGACTTCATGTTCGAGGTGGCGGAAGGATACAGGATCGAGAACGGGAAGCGCGGAGATCCGGTCCGCGGCGCCACAATCACGGGAAACGGCCCCGGGCTGCTCAAGATGATCGACAGGGTGGGGAGCGACCTGGGGTTCGGGCTGGGGACCTGCGGCAAGGAGGGACAGGGCGTCCCGGTGGGAGACGCGCAGCCCACCTTGAGCATCGGGCCGCCATGGATAACCGTGGGATAGCGCAATCCGGCTTTTCAATTGCCGCACTTTGTATATACTGTACACAGTTTTCCGCCGTTCCTTCATATCCCGGCCGTTCGCCTGAAAAGGAGGGTTGCGATATGCATCCAAGGTGTTTCTTCCTGCGGTTTTTTCTCCCCGCCGCCCTGCTGGCCTGCTTCCTGGTCTCCGGTGCGACCGTTCCCGCAATCGCCCAGGAGCCGGAGGTCCTTAAAGGGACCGTCAAGTCGCTCGGGCCGGGCGCGCTCCTTCTGACCGACGCAAGCTTCAGCGACGAGACCCTCCCGCGCCAGGACGTCAAGGTGCTCTGGGACAATGCAACGGCCTTCTACTACGGGGTGACCAGGGTCCCCAAGGAGGAGGTCACACCGGGATGCCGAGTTCTGGTCAAGTGCGCGCAGGCTGGGTCGGAGCGCAAGGCGATCCTGGTCCGCGTCATCATGGGGAAAGCGCAATAGGGTTAAGGTTTCCGGCCGGAACCGGTTCCGGTCATTCCCCGCCCCCGTAGGCCGCCGAAGAACCGGACCCGATTACCGCACCGGGAGTCTGCCCATTGGTCACCCGCATCCTGGAAGCGCTCGCCTCGTTCGTCATCTACGTGATATCAAGGATGGGACTGCCCGGCATCGTACTTCTCATGGCCATAGAGTCCGCCTGCATACCGCTGCCCTCGGAGGTGATCATGCCGTTCTCCGGGTACCTTGTCTTCCTGGGGAAGTACTCCCTGTGGTCCGTGGGGCTGGCGGGAGCGATAGGATGCGTCGTGGGCTCCGTTCCTGCGTATTACCTCGGGATGTACGGGGGTCGGCCGCTCGTGGAGAAGTACGGCAAGTACATACTTATGTCCCGACACGACCTGGATCTTGCGGACCGCTGGTTCACGAAGCATGGGGAGGCGACCGTGTTTTTCGCGAGGCTTCTCCCCGTCATCCGGACCTTCATCGCCTTCCCCGCGGGAGTGGCGCGGATGGAAATGAAGCGGTTCATCGTCTACACTTTCGCGGGATCCCTGCCGTGGTGCCTGGGGCTCGCATATATAGGCATGGTCATGGGAGAGTCATGGCCGACGCTGCGTGAATACTTCCACCGGTTCGACCTGGCGATAGGCGCGGTCCTTCTCGCCGCGATCGTCTGGTAT
>JAENIX010000091.1 GCA_016844415.1 Actinomycetota bacterium
CAGTTTGAGGTTGCATAAGACGGGCAGACCGCGCCTTCTAACCCTGCATCGTTGTCGTTACCACTCAATCGTACTATCTTGTATGATACGAAACCGTATGATAAGTGCAGATCATGAGATTCTATGACCGCGAGCGGGAGCTGGCCCGCCTGAACGAGATCGCGTCGCTCTCCCGGCGTTCCTCGCACCTGGTGGTCGTCACCGGCCGGAGGCGGGTCGGTAAGACCGAGCTGATCCGCCGGTTCGCGGAACGCAGAAAGGATGTTCTGTACTTCTTCGTGTCCAGGAAGAAGCCGCATGTCCTGCTCGAGGAGTACAGGGACCTCCTTTCCGGCCGATTCCCGACGCTCCGGCGGGCGGCCTTCCCGGATTTCGGGGAATTCTTCCGGTTCATCTTCGACGCGATGGAGGAACGCCCGTTATTTGTCGTATTCGACGAGTTCCAGAACTTCCGGAACGTGGACCCTTCCGCGTTTTCCACGTTGCAGGACCTGTGGGACCGGCGCAAGGATTCCGTCAAGGGAGCGTTGGTATGCATCGGTTCGGTCCAGACGCTGATGCGGGACATTTTCGAGGGTACGAAGGAGCCGCTGTTCGGCAGGGCCACCGCGCGGCTGTACGTGGAGCCGCTCTCGCCGGACACCGTGGCGGAGATACTTTCCGACCGGCGGCTCGATCCGGCAAGGCACTTGCCGTTTTATTTCACGCTGTTCGGGGGCGTCCCGAAATATCATTTCCTGCTCGACCGGCACAATCTTTTCGGGAAACCTCGCGAGGAGATAATCCGGAAGCTGTTCTGCGAGGCCGATGCCCCCCTGCAGAACGAGGGCCGGGAGCTGCTCATCGAGGAGTTCGGCCGTAACTACCACCTTTACTTTTCGATTCTGGAGGTGATCGCCAGCGGCGAGACGCAGATGGCCCGCATCGCGGACGGAGCCGGGATCAACGTGAACAGCATCAGCAAATACCTGGACGAACTGGTTTCCCAATACCGGGTCGTCGAGCGCCGGGTGCCGGTCACCGCGCCGCGGGGCGAACACAAATCGGGCCGGTATCACATCGGCGATCCCGCCCTGCGCTTCTGGTTTCGGTATGTCCACCGCTACCGGACCCTGCTTGAGATCGGGGAGGAGAAGGAAGCGGCCCGCAAGATCGCAAACGACCTGCCGACCCTCATGGGCAGATCGTTCGAGGAGCTTGTACGGGCGTTGCTCGTCAGACGGAACGGCGAGGGGGTGCTCCCGTTCCGGTTTTCCCGGATCGGCGGATTCTGGTCCCGGAAGGGGGATGTGGAGATCGATGTGGTCGCCTTCGACGAAAAGGAGGAAAACATCCTCTTCGGCGAGTGCAAGCTCGACGGGGCCCGGTTCACCCGCCGGGAGGCGGTTCGCCTAAGGGAAAAGGCCCTGGCCGTCAAGCGGCGCGGGAGAGGCGGCAAGGAGCATTTCGCCCTGTTCTGCGCGGCTCCGGTTCCCAGGCGGGAAAAGGATTCGCTGATTAGAGAAGGGGTGGCGGTTTGGGACCTCGGGGCGCTGCTGCGGGCGCCATTCACTGAATCGCAGTCACCGCCGGTGTCCTGATCGTGGCGTTCTGATCCCCCTGTTTGTGCAATTATCCTTGCGATAGGGTTAATATATAAATAAAGTATCCCTCATGGAAGACCAATACCGTTCCGTAATCCGGCAGAAGATCATCGATAACGAGGCGGCCCCGCCCCCGCCCTTCACCCGAAGGGACGTGTGGTTGCCGACCGTGCCTGGAAAGGCCGTAGCGGTGATCGGCATGCGGCGCGTCGGAAAGACCACGCTCCTCTGGCAGGTGCTGGCCGACCGCCTGGCCGGTGCGAAAGCCGTCCCCGAACCACGCCACGGGTTGATGTATTTCAGTTTCGAGGACGAGCGTCTTGCCGGTTTGCAGGGCCGGCACCTCGATCTGCTGGCCGAAGAGTATTTCCGGTTGCATCCGGAATGGCGGGATCGGCGGCGCGCCACCTTCTTTCTGGACGAAATCCAGCTAGTGCCCGGTTGGGAGCTGTTCGCCCGGCGCCTGCTGGACACCGAGAAAATAGACATATTCCTGTCGGGCTCGTCGGCGCGGCTCCTTTCCCGGGAAGTGGCCACCAGCATGCGCGGACGCGCCATGGAAGCGGTTGTATACCCCTTCAGTTTCCGGGAATGCCTGCGCCACGCCGGATGCGAGCCAAAGAAAAACAAGGACCGCATGACGAAGGCCGAACGTTCGCTGCTCGACCGGCGGCTGCTCGAATACCTCGAGCGCGGCGGCTTTCCGGAGGCACAGGGACTGGATACGCGCAATCGCATGCAACTGCTGAGCGGCTATGTGGATGTGGTGTTGCTGCGCGACGTGATCGAACGCCACGACGTCGCTCAACCGCGCGTGTTGCGCTGGATGGCGCGCCGGTTGTTGGGCAACGCGGCGGGCGGCTTCAGCGTGAATAAATTCCATGCCGACCTCAAATCCCAAGGCGTCGCCGTGGGCAAAGACACCCTTCACGACTACCTCGGTTACCTCGAAGACGCCTTTTTATTGCGCACTCTGACCATCGCGACCGATTCCGAGCGCCGCCGCCATGTGAACCCCCGGAAGGCGTATCCCGTCGACACGGGCCTGATACCGTTGTTCGACCGGTCCGGAAAGACGAACCTCGGGCATGCCCTGGAAACGGCCGTGCTGCTGGAGCTGGAGCGGCGCGGGGCCGAAACGGCCTATGTGCGGACTGAAGGCGGGTTCGAAGTGGATTTTATCGCCCGTCACCCCGAAGGGCAAGAGGAACTGCTCCAGGTTTGCGCGAGCCTGGACGATCCCGATACCCGCACCCGGGAGATCCGCGCCCTTCAGGACGCCGCGACGCGGTATCCCCGTGCCGGCCGGCGCCTGATCGCCTTCGACGCTCCTCCGTCGTTCGAATTGCCCCGCGGCATCACGTTTACGCGAGCGGCGGAATGGCTGCTGTCGTGACGTTCACCCGGATCCTTTACCAAATCGCCGTCACGGCCGGCGTGCTGATAGTGGCATTTTAGGGGCATATGGGTAAATGGGCATTGCCTTTTTACCGCTTGTGGGTGTAAGCTTAGGGTAAGGAGGGCACGGCCATGTTGCTCCACGTCGATTCGAGAAAGCGCATCACGATTCCAAAGGAGGCGAACATCAAGCCCGGGGACGCCGTGGAACTGGAGGTTCTTCCGGACGGACGCCTGGTTCTCGTACCCGTGGCGACCATTCCGAAGCATCAGATCTGGGCGTGGACACCGGAGAACCGCAAGGCCGTATCC
The DNA here is from genome assembly GCA_016844415.1 of Actinomycetota bacterium. Lineage (GTDB taxonomy): Bacteria > Desulfobacterota > Deferrimicrobia > Deferrimicrobiales > Deferrimicrobiaceae > JAENIX01. The sequence continues at coordinate 3,294 of JAENIX010000091.1, forward strand.
GACTCCCTGAAGGACCCCCGGCCATCGATAACGGTCGAGACGAGGGACGAAGCGGAAAAGGTCGCAAAGCGGTGGGCCGGTGAGGATTGAGGTCCGCCCCGCTTTCGACGAAGCGGTACGGCTCTCCGAAAGGCCGATCCGGATCGCCGCCGCGAAAACGTTGCGCCTCCTCCAGGGGATCGATTACACGCAACTCCTGTCGCATCCCGGTCTAAACTTCGAAAAGTTGCACGGGTTCGTCGAGCCGGAAACGGGTGAGCAGCTTTATTCCATCAGGATCACGAAGGCCGCGCGGGTCATGGTCTGCCTGAAGAACGGCCCGGCGATCGTTCTCGTGGCGCTGCACGTCCGGCACGACGAGGCGTATCGGCGATAGATACTCTTCGGTTCATACGGAAAAGCGAAAAAGGATGGCGATGAAAAGAGCGGAAGCTGACAAGACATCGGTCCTTGAAACCATCGGGAAGATCCGCGAATTCCGGCAGGGCGTCGCGCCCGCAGGCGCATCCATCCGGGAAATGATCGAGGAAGGCCGCCCGCCGCTCCGGCGTGCCGATAAAATGAAAAAACCCGTATCCCCCACCGGTTTCCCCCCGGTGACGCGGACAACGCTTCGCCGCGTGGCCAGGAGAATAGGCGAACTGCCCGGAGTGGAAAAGGTGATATTGTTCGGCTCATACGCCAGCGGCAAACCGACTTCCGACAGCGATGTGGACATATTTGTAGTATGGGATACCCGGCGCACACTTCTGGATTGCAGGATGAAAATATCCAATATGTTCGATCCAAGACCTTTCCCCATGGATATCGTGGTACGGAGGCCCGGTCAGATTCGGCAATCTCTCGCCGGTTTCGACCCCTTCATTAAAGAAATCCATACCACCGGGAAAGTCCTCTTTGAAAAAAAGCGCTAACGTAACCGAATGGGTTGTGAAAGCGGAGCAGGATTTCGAAGGCGCGTGCATATTAGCCCGAAAGCGCAAGAAACCGGTAAATGATCTGGTCTGTTTTCATTGCCAGCAATCGGCGGAAAAATATCTGAAAGCGTGCCTGACTCTCCACGAGATTCCCTTTGCGAAAACGCATGACCTAATCAAGTTTAAAAACCTTTTATCCGGAAAGATTCCAGAGATAGAGCTTATCGCGGATCTCTTGATCTTCCTGAATGAGTTTTCTGTTCAATACAGGTACCCAGGTGAAAAGGCTTCGGCAGCATACGCTAGACGTGCATTAAAAGCGGCTCGGGATGTCCGGAAATTCTTCGCCTCCCGCCTGCCGGGGATTTCGAGGTAGAAGACATCAAGCGCATCCTCATGCTAGATCGCCGTTGCCGCCGGTGTCCTGATCGTGGCGTTCTGACCCGCAGGATCGCGCAATTATCCTTTCGGCAGGGTTAATATTTGAATAAAGTATCCCCCATGGATGCGCTGACGCTTGCAGATGAAGACATTCTGTTGCATTGGGAAGAGTACAGGAATCGGCCCCCGGAAGGAGAGTGGCCATGAATATGTTCGAGAAAAAGCAGGCGATACTGGTCACGGAATCCGATCGATATATCGTCGAACATGCTGATTTCGCCTTAAAAATACCTCCCGGCGCACAAGTTGTCATCCAGGTCGAAGGGGAGGAGGCTTTCAATGAATGGGCACGAAACCTTGCGGAATTACAGCGGGAAAAAGGCCAGGCTGTTGTATGCGTACAGGTCAAAGGGTTGCGTCCCGCGCATTCCCGTCTCAAGAGCCCTGT
>JAENIX010000092.1 GCA_016844415.1 Actinomycetota bacterium
GATGAGCCCCTGCCGCCTCGCGGTCTTCATCCTCTCCGCGTCCGCCTCATGGATGTGGACTTTCGCACCGGTTTTCTCCCGGAGGATTGCCACGGCTCCCACGTGGTCGAAGTGGCCGTGGGTGAGCAGTATCTTGTCCACGGAAAGGCCCAGGTCCCCGATGCGCGCAAGGATGGACGGCCCGTCGTCTCCAGGGTCGATCACCACCGTCTTGCGCGACGGCGTGTGCTCGAGCAAATAGCAGTTCACCGCGAGGGGCCCCACCTCGAGTACGTGGACACGGAACGGCGCGGCGCCGCTCACAGCTTCGTGCTCCAGGAGTTGAACAGTTCGGCATAGTGATTCGCGAGATCCTCGGCGGTCCGGCGCTCTTCCGCCTCCACGCACAGGTGGAAATAAGCCTCGTCCTGGCTCGGGTATATGAGCACCCAGTCCTCCCCATGGAATATTTTCACCCCGTCGATGAACTGGCTCGGCTTCCCTTTGGCGTGGGTGGCCAATAAGCGCATCAGCGCACCCTTGTTCTCCCACGCGCATGGGATCTTCTTCTGCACGAAAGCGGTCGGAGGCACCTCGCGCAGGACGTCCGACAGGGTGCGGTCCTCGCCCGCCAGCAGCTCCATCAGCTTGACGATCCCGAACATCCCGTCGAAGGCGGGCTGGAACCTCGGGAAGGCGCAACCCCCGTTCCCGTCGCCGACGAACACCACCCCTTCCCTCGCGGCGGTCTCCATCTGGGACCGCGGCAGCGTCCTGGTCCGCACCACGTCCATCCCGTATTTTCCCGCTATCTTCTCTATGTTGCGTGAAGCGGTGACCGGGACGCCCACCAGCCCTTTCCGGTTCTGCCGGCACGCGAGAAGGGTGACGATCTGGAGAACCACCCAATCGGAGAGTATGTCTCCCTTCTCGTCGATCAGGAAGATCTTCTCGCCGCCCGTGTCAATCATCACCCCGAAGTCGGCGGAAAGCGAACGTGCGATAGCCGACAGGTGATGGAGCCCCTTGTCGAACTCCTCCTGCGACCGGGTAATCTTGTCCGGGTTCAGCATGGCGCTCAGGGCCACCGTCTCCACGCCCAGCTGCCCCAGGATGCGCGGGAAGATCAGCGCGGAGGAACCGTAGGAATAATCGATCACGACGTTGAACCCCCGGTCACGGATCGCCTTCGCATCCAGGGACTTCAGGAAACCGTCCACGTACGTGTCGAACCCTCCCACCGGAAAGGAGATCTGCCCCGTCTCCTCGATCTCGGCGCGCACGAAATCCTCCCTGAAGAAGAGCGACTCGATGTTCTTCTCGTTGCCCATCGAGAGGTCCAGCCCGGTGTCGTCGAAGAACTTCAGATCGATGAACTTGGGATTGAAGGGGCTCTTGCGCGTGTGGACGCCCCCCCGTTCGTCCCGGTGGCTCCGCGCGAGGAACCGCACGACGGGAAGCGGCGTCACGCCGTAATCGTGGACGTCGACCCCCACGGAAAGCATCCCTGTCATGATGGCCCGGTTTATCATCCGGGAGGCCTTGTGGCTGTCCCGGCTCGTGGACAGCACCACTTTCCTCCCGAAGGTGGCGGCGTAGGCGGCGCCCAGCTTTGCGGCGAACTCGGGGGAAATCTCCAGGTTGGCCAGGCCGTATATTCCGAAAGCCCCGAACAGTGAGCGCGCCCACTTCTCGCCCCATATCAGCGACGAGGAGAGCACCGCGCCGTCCTCGACGACCTTGTGGGGCCACACTTTCACGTTCGCCTTGACGACCGCCCCGGTGCCGATACGGCAATGGTCGCTGATCACCGCGCGCTCGGCGAGGAAGGCGCCGCCCCTGATTTCGCAATCCGAGCCTACGATGTTCTCCAGGAGCCGCGCCCCCTTGTGGATCACCGTGCGAGGCCACACGACCGACGACTGGATGACCGCTCCGTCCTCGACGACGCAACCGTCTCCGATCACGGAATTCTCCGCGACGACTCCCGCCGCCACGGTGCAGTTTTTCCCCATAACCACGTTTTTGAGCTCGGCGGTGTAATCGATGTGCGTGTTCCCGCCGATCCAGACGTTGCCGGTTCCAACACTCTTTCCATCGAATTCGATCGCAGCCTTCCCCGCGAGGATGTCCAGGTGCACGTTCAGATACTCGGAGAGGTTTCCCACGTCCTTCCAGTATCCTTCCGCGATATACCCCAGCAGGCGGTCTCCCCGGGAAAGCATCGCAGGGAAAAGGTTCTTGCTGAAGTCGAAGTTCTTCTTCGTGGGAATGAGAGAGAGCACCTCGGGCTCCAGTATGTATATGCCGGTGTTGATGGTGTCGGAGAAGACCTCACCCCAGGACGGCTTCTCCAGGAACCGCGCGATCCTGCCGTCCGGCTCCGTGAGGACGATCCCGTACTGGAGGGGATTGGTGACCCGGGTGAGGACCATCGTCGCGGCGGCGCCATTCTCCCGGTGGAACTCGAACGCCTTCGACAGGTCGAAGTCCGTGATGATGTCGGCGCTGATCACCAGGAAGGTGCCGTCCAGGCGATCCTCCGCCATTTTCACGGCCCCGGCCGTCCCGTAGTCGGCCTCGGCGCCGATGTAATTGATCCTCATCCCCCACTGCGAGCCGTCCCCGAAGTAATCCATGATCTTCTCCGGGAAGAAGTAGAGAAGGACCTCCAGGTCCTTGATCCCTTCCCTGGCGAGGAGCCGGACCACGTGCTCCATCATCGGGCGATTGGCAACGTACGCCATCGGCTTGGGCAGCTTTTCCGTGAGCGGACGCAGCCTCGTCCCGAACCCCCCGGCCATCACGACTGCCTTCATGGTCGGCCTCCTTGCGATGGAATGCGGCTCACAGCAGGCGGAGAAGTTTCGTCATCCCGAAGTACCCGAACGAAAGGGCGAAGAAAAAGAGAAACCCCGCGCACACTCCGACGATCCCCCGGTAGACCCGGTCGGTGAACCGGCCGCGCCCCATCGAGACGGTGAACCCGACGAACATGAACCAGGCGGCGTCGGAAAGAATGTGCCCGGCGAAAAAGAATGCGACGCCCGCCATCCCCTGCGCCTGGGAAATCACAAGGTACCCCAGGCCGATCGTCGCCCACCAGAGAGACCAGTAAGGGTTGCCGATCGAGGCGACCACGCCGTCGGCGACGGGGCGCCAGAAACCCGGCGTTTTCCCGGACCCGGGGCGGGGTTCGGAGGCGGCCCCCGCGTCGACATCGAAGCGGAGACCCCGGATTTCCCGAACCATCCCGACGGCCATCCATACAAGGGCTGCGCAACCTGTCAGCGCGATGACGATCGTGGCGGTCTCCCCTCTCAGCCACTCCGCGAGCCCGAAGAGGAGGAGCGCCACGAGCGCAAGCTCCAGGATCCCGTGCCCGAGGACGAGCAGCGGCGCCGCGATGAAGCCGCGCCGGGTGGTGTCGCGGACCGTGCAGACGAGCAGCGGGCCGGGCATCATCGCGCCGGATAGCCCGATGATGAACGAGGATACGAAGATGGCGGCGGGATTCGCGAAATTCATATAGAATTTTATAGCACAAAACCGGCGCGCGGCCGGTCCTTTTTGCCGCCGTTGCGCCCCACTTGAGGTGACCCCGTATGCCGCCTTCCTCACCCGTTCCCACGGTCGATGTGATCATCGAAGTGGGAGACCATATCGTCCTCGTGCAACGGAAATATCCACCTCCGGGGTGGGCGATCCCGGGCGGATTCATCGACGAGGGAGAAACCGCGCAGGATGCCGCCGTCCGCGAAGCTCTGGAGGAGACCGGACTCCGGGTGACGCTGACTGCCCTTCTGGGCGTGTACTCCGACCCGAAACGTGACACAAGAAAACATACGATATCAACTGTTTATGTTAGCAAAGCTGATGGATTACCTTCAGGTGGTGACGACGCTGCCGACGCCCGGCTTTTCTCGGAGTTCGACCTCCCGTCACCGCTCGCCTTCGACCATGCGCAGATCCTTGCGGACTACTTCCGGTTCAAGAAGACCGGGGAGAGGCCGCTGTAAGGTCACGGGCGTAAGCGCTGCCGCAACACGGAAGGCGCATGCAGCAGGAGGGACCGGCGTAGCCGCCGCAGGAGGGGGGCGCAGTGAGGTACGCCCCTGTCGGGCATATTGCCAGAAGGGGCGCATCGGCCCTCTCTCTGCGCGGCCTCATCGCCAACCCACCATGAGGCCGAAGCGCAGACGGGCGATTTGGGAACGAGCGCCCGGCGAGCCACGAACGGAGTCCCCCCTCCGAGGCGGCGCAGCCGAAGGGGGATGTGCAGCGACTTCCGTTACGGGCGATGCAGGCGGGGAGATGCCCGAAGACGACTTCGCCTCCGGGAAATCCCGAAGGCGAAGGGTCTTTAGAGTTCTTAGGAACGTCCCGGTTCTTAGGTACGTCCCCGTTTTTGTGTTTACTTCAGCGCCTTGATGGCGGCCTCGATCCGGTCGATCCCCTTCACGATGTTCGCCATCGACATGGCGTAGGACAGGCGCTGGCAGGCGTCCTCTCCGAACGCCACGCCGGGCACCGTCGCCGTCTTGTGCTCCTCCAGAAAATAGGCCGCAAGCTCCGAGGAGTTGGTGATCGTCTTCCCCGTCGGAGTCTTCATCCCGTACACCTTCGAGAAGTTCGGGAAGACATAGAACGCGCCCTGCGGAAGGAGGCAGGATACGCCGGGGATTCCGTTCAGCCGGCCAGCGATGTACCGGCGCCGCCGATCGAACTCCGCCACCCACTCCTTCATGAACTCCTGCGGGCCGTTGAGCGCCGTGATGGCCGCCTTGTCGCAGAACGAGACCGGGTTGGACGTGCTCTGGCTCTGGATGTTGTTCATCGCCGCCACGAGGTCCTTGTCGGCCGCGACGTAGCCGATCCGCCACCCCGTCATCGAAAACGCCTTCGAAAGGCCGTTGACGACTATCGTCCGCTTCTTTATCTCCTCTCCCAGCGAGGCGATGCTCTCGAACTGGAACCCGTCGTATACGAGCTTTTCGTAGATCTCG
>JAENIX010000093.1 GCA_016844415.1 Actinomycetota bacterium
AGGCCTTGGGGGGGTGGTCGTCTACAAGGTGAGCGAGGACGCAATAAAGGTCGATGTCCAGAGGAACGTCCGCCTCCTGGCGGCGCAGGTGGGCGCGCTACAGGCGGGCGGCATGGCGTCGCCCCGGGACCTCAACGACCTGCTGATATCCGCGAAGATAGATATGTTCGGGTCCTCGTGGGTCATGGACCGGAACGGGTTTATGATCGCCCACATGGCCCCCAGGTTCCGGAACATGGTCGAGGCGCAGACCTTCATCGGCGACACGTCCATAGAGCTCAACGTCGCGGATCAGCCGATCCAGCAGCTGGGCGAGAAGAACATCATGCACCGGGTGAAACTGCAGGAGCTGATCGATAAATTCGACGGCGGCTTCGGCACGTACAATTTCCAGAGCGAAAGCAAGATCATCGCATTCCGGGTGATAAAAGACCCGGGATGGCTCGTCGCCGTGGACCAGCCGATCAGCACGGCCTTCTCGGAGCTTAACCGCCTCAAGAAGGTCATCTTCACGACCTGCTTCGTCATCGCGGTCCTGGTGATGGGATTCACGTCTTTCGCCGTGCGGATGATCATCAAGCCGTATTACCGCGGGCAGGAGAAATCCAACCTTCGCCTGGAGATTCTGAACCTGGAACTCGAGACCTCCCGCCGGAAGCTGGAGAAGGCGGGGGACAGCCTGATGCGGCTTTACGACCTGAGCATAGCCATGCAGTATTCCGGCTTTCTCGAGTCGCATCTCCCTCTCGTGCTGGGAGTTGCGCAGGAGCGGTTCGAGGTCGACCGCATCCTGCTCATGATGCCGGACGCGGAGGGGAAGTTCCTCCGATGCGCCGCCTCGGTCGGCAACGTCTTCGAATCGGAGGACAAGATCTTCGTCCCGATCTCGCTGGAAGGCGGGGGCTTCGCGCGCGCATACCGGTCGAAGCGCGCGATTTTCTGGGACGGCTCGGACGTGCTCCCGGAGTACCTCAAGTTCCGCCCCCCGTACGACAAGGTCCGATCTCTTCGGTCCAAGGCGTTCGCGATCTTCCCCCTTATTTCCAAGGAGAAGGTGATAGGGGTGATCGGCGTCGACAACAAGATGAGCCACCGCCCACTGACGAAGGAGAACGCCGACGCCATGGAGAGCTTCGCGTACAAAATGGCGTCCCTCATAGACAACACCCTGCATCTGCAGGAGATCCAGAAGGCTGCGCAGGAGATGGAGAACCGGGACCGGCTGACCGGCCTGTTCCACCTGCACCACGTGAAGACGTTGGCCGATGAGTACATCAACGCGTCGGTGCAGAAGGGCGTCCCGTTTTCCATGTCGATCCTGTACCTGGACAATTTCAAGGAATACAACGATTTGAACGGCTACCGGCGCGGGGATTTCGTTTTGCAGAAGACCGCCGAGTTCCTGAAGGGGCAGGAGGTGATGGGGGTCGTCCCGGCGCGGTGCTATGGCGCCACTTTTCTCGCTCTCTTCCCCGGGAAAAACGAGGAGCAGGGGAAATACCTGGTCGATCTGTTCATGAAGGAGCTCAACCAGTTCTCATTCTACGGTGAGAAGAAGCTGTCCGAGGGAAAGATGAGCGCAAGGGTCCTGACAGCCGAATACGCGCGCGATTCGGGGAAAAACTTCGACGAGTTCTTCGCGGACATAGAGAAAGCGTGACGAGGAGTACGGCTTGACTTCCTCCCCACGCTTCCTCCTGTTCGATCCTGTGGGCAATGGATGGCCTGGGATCTACCTCCCCCAGGTGGCGTTCGCGGGAAGGTCCAACGTCGGCAAATCATCGCTGCTCAACGCGCTCACCGGGCACCGGCGGCTGGCCCGCGTAAGCAAGACGCCCGGCCGGACGCGGGGGATCGCCTTCTTCGAGATAGAGAGCAAGTTCGCTTTCGTCGATCTTCCCGGCTACGGATACGCGAAGGTTTCCCGGGAGGAACGGGAAACGTGGAAAGCGCTTTTGGAGGGTTATTTCTCCAACTGCCGCCTCCTGAAGAAGGTTTATCTGCTTGTTGATGTCAGGCGAGGTCCCGGCGAGGAGGAACGGATGCTCTCCGACTACCTGGCGGAGCGTCGAATACCCTGCCGGTGGGTGGGAACGAAGGCCGACACGCTCAAGGCGGGTGAGAGGGCAGCGGCCCTGGCCAGATTCTCCGGGCCGGGGTTGCTGGAGCGTGGAGGGGCTCCGGCGCTGGTATCCACCAGGACACGCGAGGGGATCGACGCTCTCTGGAAGGATATTCGGTCTTCTTTTTCTCCTTGATTTTTTCGCCATGGAGGAGTATCCTTTCATGAATTTAACGCCGGCCAGGCCCTGCCTATACGTTCGAAAAACCATGCAAGTCCGCCGTCTTTACATGGCGGACGCGGAGGTTACACCTTGTTCCTCATCGTGGAAAGCCGGGAAATCGCAAAGAACGTCATTCTTCAAAGGATCCAGGCGCCGCGTATCGCGCGCAAGCGGAAGGCGGGACAGTTCCTCATCGTCCGCAGGGGAGAGCTCGGTGAGCGCATCCCCCTGACCATCGTGGACTCCGACCCGGCCGCCGGCACGGTCACGATCATTTACCAGTCGGTCGGGAAATCCACGGCGGAGCTCGCCACCCTTAAGGCGGGGGACAGCATGCTTGACGTGGTCGGGCCGCTGGGCCTGCCCACCCACATCGAGAACCTGGGGACCATCGTGGGCGTCGGCGGCGGAATCGGGGTCGCCCCGCTCCTGCCGATCGCGAAGGCCTTCAAGCAGGCCGGGAACCGCCTGATCTCGATTATCGGGGCGCGGACGAAGGACCTCCTCATCCTCGAGGACGAGATGAAGGCGATATCCGACCAGGCGATCGTTACCACCGACGACGGGTCGTACGCAAGGAAGGGGTTTGTCACGGCCGCCCTGCAGGAGCTGATCGACGCCGGGATGAAGATAGACCTGTGCATCGGCATTGGCCCCGTTCCGATGATGAGGGCCGTGGCCGAGGTGACCAGGCCCGCCGGGATCAAGACCGTCGTGAGCCTGAATCCGATCATGGTGGACGCCACGGGCATGTGCGGCGCCTGCCGCGTTACGGTCGGGGGAAAAATCAAGTTCGTATGCGTCGACGGGCCGGAGTTCGACGGGCACGAAGTGGATTTCAAGGAGCTGGTGATGCGGAACCGTGCATACCTGAAGGAAGAGAAGGAGTCGATGGACAGGTACATGCACAAGGAAGGCAAGTGCATGGGGTCGGCCGCGCCCAAGGCGGGAACGCCGGGCGGAGCCGGGAAGGTTCCAGCGACGACGGGAGGTGCGAACTGATGGCCGAAGTAACCCCCACTCCGAAAGCACCCCGTCCCAAAGTAGGAAGCATCCCCCGGCAGCCGATGCCGGAGCAGCCGCCGAAGGTGCGGGTCAAGAATTTCCGTGAAGTCCCTTTCGGCCTTACGCCTGACCTGGCCATCCTGGAAGCGAGCCGCTGCATCCAGTGCAAGAACCCGGCATGCGTGAAGGGTTGTCCGGTGGAGGTCCAGATCCCGGAATTCATCGATCTCGTCCGGCAGGGCAAGTTCATCGAGGCCGCGAAGAAAATAAAGGAGACCAACGCCCTTCCGGCGGTCTGCGGACGCGTCTGCCCCCAGGAAGAGCAGTGCGAGACGCCCTGCGTGCTGGGCAAGAAGTACGAGCCGGTGGCCATCGGCCGCCTCGAGAGGTTCGTCGCCGATTTCGAGCGGGTGACCGGCAACGTGGAGATCCCCGAAGTCGCCCCCCCGACAGGGAAACGGGTGGCGATCGTCGGCGCCGGCCCCGCCGGGCTGACGGTGGCGGGCGACCTGGTCAAAATGGGGCACGACGTGACGATCTTCGAGGCCCTGCACAAACCGGGTGGAGTGCTCATGTACGGCATCCCGGAGTTCCGGCTTCCGAAGGACATAGTGCAGGCAGAGGTGGACTACATCTGCAAGCTGGGCGTGAAGCTGGAGTGCAACGCGGTCATCGGCAAGTCGATCACGATCGACGAGCTCGCGAGCGAGGAAGGATTCGATTCCGTCTTCATCGGAACGGGCGCGGGCCTGCCGTACTTCATGAATATCCCGGGCGAGAACCTGATAGGCATCTATTCGGCCAACGAATACCTGACCCGCTCCAACCTGATGAAGGCGTACCTGTTCCCCGACGCGGACACCCCGCTCTTCCGCGGCAAGCTCGTCGCGGTCGTGGGCGGCGGGAACGTGGCGATGGACGCGGCGCGGACCGCGTTGCGTATGGGCGCGGACAAGGTGTACAACGTCTATCGCCGGTCGAAGAAGGAGATGCCCGCCCGGATCGAGGAGATCCACCACGCCGAGGAGGAGGGGGTCGAGTTCCATTTCCTGACCAACCCGCTCCGCTTCCTCGGGAACGACGAAGGTTTCGTGAACGAGATCGAGTGCCAGAAGATGGAGCTGGGAGAGCCGGACGCCTCGGGCCGCAGGCGCCCGGTGCCGGTCAAGGGGTCCGAGTTCCGGCTTGCAGTGGATACGGTCGTCATGTCCATCGGGAACGGCGCGAACCCGCTCGTCCCGGCCACGACGCCGGGTCTGGATACGAACAAGTGGGGGAACATACTGGCCGACCAGGAGACGGGCAAGACCAGCAAGAAGGGGGTCTTCGCCGGCGGCGACATCGTGATAGGCGCCGCCACCGTCATACTTGCGATGGGCGCCGGCCGGAAGGCGGCCACGGCGATGCACTCATACATGATGACGGGGGCATGGTAGGGCGCGCCCGCTTCCGATACAACCAGGAATCATCCTGAGGGCACGGCATGCGCCGCGCCCTCTTTCTTTTTCGAGGGGAGAACACATGATAGGGAGCCCGGCCCCACTCTCGGACATAATTCGCTCCCTGGGGTACCCCGTTCCCAATGACCTCAGGGGTAAGACGCTGCGCCTCCGCAAGCGGCTGCGTTCCCTGATAACGCTTGATTCCTCGCGGGGGACTTCCCCGGAGCTACGCCT
>JAENIX010000094.1 GCA_016844415.1 Actinomycetota bacterium
TCGGCCGAAGACACCAACGGCCGCTTCAAATATCTCCTTCAGCAGGGACAGACGGGACTTTCGACGGCGTTCCATTTCCCTACCCTGATGGGATATGACTCGGATTCGCCCCGTGCAAGGGGAGAAGTGGGGAAATGCGGGGTTGCCATCGATTCCCTTAAGGACATGGAGATCCTCTTCGAGGGCATCCCGCTGGACCGGGTCACGACGTCGATGACAATCAACGGGCCCGCGGCGATGATTTTCGCCATGTACCTCGCCGTGGCCGAGAAGCAGGGGGTCTCGTTCGGCAAGCTGGGAGGCACGATACAGAACGACATCCTGAAGGAGTATATAGCCCAGCATGCCTGGATCTTCCCGCCCGAGCCGTCGATGAGGATCATCACCGACATCCTCGGGTACTGCTCCGACAACGTGCCGAAATGGAACACCATCAGCATCAGCGGGTACCACATAAGGGAAGCGGGGTCCACCGCGATACAGGAGCTTGCGTTCACAATAGCGGACGGCATCGCATACGTGAAGGCGGGGATCGAAGCCGGCGTGAAGGTGGACAGTTTCGCCCCCAGGCTTTCCTTCTTCTTCAACGCGCACATGGATTTCTTCGAGGAGGTCGCCAAGTACCGTGCTGCAAGACGCATGTGGGCGAGGATCATGAGGGAGCGGTTCAAGGCGAAGGACGAAAACTCATGGAAGCTCCGGTTCCACACGCAGACCGCAGGATGCACGCTGACCGCGCAGCAGCCGCATAACAACGTGGCGCGCGTATCCCTCCAGGCGCTGTCCGCGGTCCTCGGCGGGACGCAGTCGCTCCATACCAACTCCATGGACGAGACGCTTGCCCTGCCGACCGAGCATGCGGCCACGGTCGCCCTGCGCACCCAGCAGATCATCGCGGAAGAATCGGGTGCGGCGAACACGATCGACCCGCTGGCGGGTTCCTTCTTCGTCGAGAGCCTGACCGATCTGATGGAGAGGAAGGCGATGGAGTATATCCGGAAGATCGACGAGATGGGCGGCATGGTGGCGGCAATCAAGCGCGGATACCCGCAGCGCGAGATCGCCGACGCCGCGTTCCATTACCAGCGGCTCGTGGACGCGGGCGTGAAGAAGATCGTCGGTCTCAACTGCTACAGGATGAACGAGGTCCTCCCGATTCCGACCCTTAAGATCGACGAAAAAGTGGAGAAGATGCAGGTCGAGAGAACCAGGGAAGTGCGCAGGAAACGGAACGCGAAGAAGGTCAAGTCATGCATCGAGGCCTTGAAGGACGCGTCCATGTCGAAAACGAACATGATGCCGGTCCTTCTCGACGCGGTGCGAGAATACGCGACGCTCGGGGAGGTCTGCGACGCCCTGAGAGAGACGATGGGAACCTACACTGACCCGGCGATGTTCTAAGCCGGATATATTGGGGGGGGGGAGAGATGGCGAGTGCGATGGCAAAGAGCCTGGTAGCGGGACGGCCGAAGAAACCGGAGCGCAAGGTGCGCATCCTTATCGCGAAGCCGGGGCTGGACGGCCACGACCGGGGCGCGAAGATCATAGCCAGGGCCCTGCGCGACGCGGGTTTCGAGATCATCTATACCGGTCTTCACCAGACTCCGGAAATGATCGTCAACGCCGCGGCGCAGGAAGACGTGGACGGGATAGGGCTCTCCATCCTTTCGGGTGCGCATAACTACCTCCTCCCCAGGATCGTGGACATGCTCAGAAAGAAGAAGATGCGGGACGTGGTCGTATTCGGGGGCGGGATCATCCCGGATGAGGATATCCCGAAGCTTCGCAGAAAAGGGGTGGACCGGGTTTTCACCCCCGGGACGACACTTCAGGAGATCGTCACGTACGTGCGCGAGAGGGTCAGGCCGAGAAAATGACGGGAAACCCGGAACGGAAAAATCCATAAAGCGGGAGGGGAAAAAGTGAGACCTGTCTACATGGTGTCCGGCGGCGTGAGCAAGTTCGAGAAGGCCCGCCCCGACGCGACGTTCCAGAAGATGGTCAAGGAAGCGTTCGACTACACGATGGGGGACGTCCCCCGGTTGAAGCCGTCGATGATCGACGGATCGGTCGGGTCCTACTTTTCGGATCACTTCACCAGGCAGCTGATGGCGGGGATCATGGCGACGGATTACCTGGGGCTGTGCCCCAAGCCGAACAAGCGGGTCGAGGGAGGGGGAGCCACCGGGGGCCTCTGTTTCCAGGCCGGCTGGGAATCGGTCGCCTCCGGAAGGATGGATGTGTGCCTCGCGTTCGGGTTCGAGACGATGTCGCACGTCCAGACCTGGAAAGGGAACGAGTTCATCGCCCTGGCGTCTGACGTCAATTTCGACTACCCCGTGGGCGGATTCTATTCGGGGTATTACGCGATGATGGTCAACCGGCACATCCACGAGTTCGGCACGACTGTCGAGCAGATGGCCATGGTGTCGGTGAAGAACCACATGAACGCCTACAACAACCCGTACGCGCAGAAAAGGAAAAGGCTCACGATCCAGGACGTCCGCAACTCCGCAATGGTGGCTTATCCATTGACCCTCCTGGACATCTGCGTGATGTCCGACGGCGCGGCAGCGTGCATCCTGGCGAGCGAGGATATGGCGTTCAAGCTCACGGACCGTCCGGTGAAGATCACCGGTGTCGGCACGGGGACGGACATGATGCGGATGGCGGACCGGCCGCACGGTGAAGTCATCCTTGCCCCCAACGAGAAGAAGAGCGACTACAGGAACCTTAAATACCCCGGCGTCCATTCCTTCCGCGCGGGGAGATCCGCGGGTCTTCAGGCGTACAAGATGGCCGGCATCAAGGACCCGATCAAGGAAATCGACTTCGTCGAACTGCATGACGCGTACACATCCTCTGAGATCCAGACCTACGAAGACCTCGCGCTATGCAAGTACGGGGACGGCGGGAAATTCGTCGAGGAAGGCCATCCCTTCATGCCCCAGATCGACTACGGGCTGAAGCTGAAAACGAAGGGGACGATCCCCGTAAACCCCTCGGGAGGCCTGATCGCATGCGGCCACCCGGTCGGAGCGACGGGTCTCATGCAGGCGGTTTTCGCTTTCTGGCAGATACAGGGGACGATCAAGAAGCACTACGGGTCGGCGGAGCTCCAGCTGAAGAAGGCGAACCGCGGACTCATACACAGCCACGCCGGCACGGGCACCTACGTAACCGTGTCGATCATGGAACGGGGGTGGTAGACATGGCGAAGAAGATCGATGCGAAAACGATAAATGCCCCTCGGCACAACCCCGCAGCGAAGCTCGACGAGATCATGACGGGGACCACGGTATTCAACATCCCGTTTCCGAAGGACCTGAATGCCCTCAAGACGATGTCCCCGATCATCATCAAGCATCCCTATTACGTCGAGTACATACATTCGTACGGGCAGGATTCGCCGTTTTTCGCCGGGCTGGCGAACAAGAAGCTTTTGGGGACCCGCTGCGGGAAGTGCAGCTACACATACGCCACCCCGCGCCTGCACTGCACGAAGTGCGGCAAGGAGACCAAATGGGTGGAGCTTCCGCAGGAAGGGAGAGTGCATACATTCACGACCTGCTATTTCGGAAGCGAGGAGTTCCTGAAGGATACCCCCTTCCACCTGGTCCTCGTCGAGTTCGACGGAGTGGACACCCTGTTCCTGACGCGATTGATCGGTGTGGAAGGCCCCGAGGATATAAAGATCGGAATGAAGATCAGGGCGAAGTTCAGGCGGAACTCGCAGCTCAAGCCCACAGACGTATATTTCGTGCCGGCGGGGTAGGACGGGATGGAATTCGCGCTTTCACCGGAGCATGAATCGCTGCGGGACATGGTTCGGTCCTTCGTAGAGAAGGAGGTCAGGCCGCACGCGAGGCGATGGGACGAGGAAGGGGAATTCCCGTCCGAAACGGTCGCCATGCTCGGCGAGCTTGGCCTGATGGGAACGATGGTCCCGGAGGAGTACGGCGGTGCCGGGATGGATACCGTCGGCTACGCGATCATAGTTGAGGAGATCGCGAAAGGGGACGGCTCCCTGGGGCTGACCGTGGCCTCGCACAACTCGCTTTGCACGGCGCATATCCTTGCTTTCGGCTCGGAGGCGATACGGAAGAAATACCTGCCGGAGCTGGCATCGGGCCGGAAACTCGGTGCATGGGCGCTCACGGAGCCTGGTTCCGGCTCGGATTCCCTCAACATGCGCACGAAGGCGGAATGGAAAGGCGACCGCTGGATCATCAACGGCAGCAAGATGTTCATCACGCAGGGGAGCGTCGGCTCGATCTACGTGATCCTGGCGGTGACGGACAAGGGTAAGGGACGGGACGGCGTGACCGCCTTTCTCGTTGAGGCCGGAGCGAAAGGGCTGATCGTGGGCAGGAAGCTCGATAAGCTGGGGATGCGCTCCTCCGACACGGCCGAACTGGTGTTCGAAGACCTCGAGGTCAGGCCGGGAAACGTCATCGGGGAGGTAAATCACGGCTTCCGGGACACGATGCGGAACCTGGCGGGAGGGCGGATTTCGATCGCCGCGCTTTCGGTGGGAATTGGGCTCGGTGCGATGTCGGAGGCGGCCGCCTACGCAAAGGAGCGAAAGCAGTTCGACCAGCCGATATCCGCTTTCCAGGCGATCAGGGTGATGTTCGCGGACATGTCCACGGAGCTGGAGGCTTCGGAGCTATTGACGTTCAGAGCCGCATACCTGAAGGATGCGGGGAAACCGTACGTACAGGAGGCCGCGATGGCCAAGCTGTTCGCCTCGGAAGCGGCGATGCGGGCTACAATCAAGGCGGTGCAGATACTGGGAGGGTACGGGTACATCCGCGAGTATCCGGTGGAGCGGTTCATGCGGGACGCGAAACTGTGCGAAATAGGCGAGGGGACTTCGGAAGTGCAGCGGCTGATAATCGCAAGGCGGCTTATC
>JAENIX010000095.1 GCA_016844415.1 Actinomycetota bacterium
GCCCGCGACGAAGCCGACGACCGGCTTGTTCATCTTCGCCTTCACGAACGCCGCCGCCTCCTCCTCCGCCGTCCCGCCGATTTCCCCGATGAGGATGACGGACTCGGTCTTCGGGTCGTTCTGGAAAGCCGACAGTACGTCGATGAAGTTCGTCCCGTTTACCGGATCGCCGCCGATGCCCACGCATGTCGACTGGCCCATCCCCAACGTCGTCACCTGGTGGACCGCTTCGTAGGTAAGCGTTCCGGAGCGGGATACGATCCCGACCGTCCCCGGCTTGTGGATGTAGCCCGGCATAATACCGATCTTGCATTCACCGGGAGTTATGACCCCCGGGCAGTTGGGGCCGATAAGGCGGGTCTTCTTTCCCTCCATGAACCGCTTCACCTTCACCATGTCGAGGATGGGGACACCCTCGGTGATGCAGACGGTGATAGCCACTCCCGCGTCGACCGCCTCGCAGATCGTAGATGACCGTGGCGTTCGCTCCGGTCGCCTTGACGGCATCCGACACAGAGTTGAATACGGGGACGCCCTCCACCTTGGAGCCGGCCTTCCCCGGGGTGACCCCGCCGACGATCTTCGTGCCGTATTCCAGCATCTGCTTGGTGTGGAAAGCCCCTACCGCGCCGGTGATGCCCTGGACGAGAACCTTGGTGTCCTTGTTGATCCAGATGCTCATGTTCGTCCCCCCTACTTCGCCTGGCCGGCGGCGGCCACGATTTTTTGTGCAGCGTCCTTCATGTCGGACGCGGAGATGATGTTGAGCTTCGACGCTGCGAGAATTTCCTTACCCTTATCGACGTTGGTCCCTTCGAGCCGGACGACGAGCGGCACCTTCAGGCCCAGCGTCTTCACCGCGAGGACGACACCTTCGGCGATCACGTCGCACCGCATTATCCCCCCGAAGATGTTGACCAGGATCGCCTTTACCTTGGGGTCCGAAAGGATCAGCCGGAACGCGTTTGTCACCTGCTCCGTGCTGGCCCCGCCGCCGACGTCGAGGAAGTTGGCCGGGGAACCGCCCGACATCTTGATCATGTCCATCGCCGCCATCGCGAGCCCGGCGCCGTTGACCATGCAACCGATATTGCCGTCGAGGCTGATGTAGGTGATGTCGTACTTGGAGGCCTCCGTCTCCGTCGGGTCCTCCTCGTCGAAGTCCCTCAACCCCTGGATGTCCTTGTGACGGAAGAGGCCGTTTCCGTCGAAGTTCATCTTGGCGTCCAGCGCGATGACGTCGCCGCCCTCGGTGATCACGAGCGGGTTTATCTCCGCCAGCGAGCAGTCCGTGTCGACGAACGCGTTATAGAGCGCCGTCATGAACTTCACCGCCTTGCCGACCAGTTCGGGGGGGAAATTGAGGCCGAAGGCCAGTTTCCGCGCCTGGTACGGCATGAGCCCGACCGCGGGGTCGACGTGCTCCTTGAGAATCTTTTCCGGGGTCCTGGCGGCGACCGTCTCGATCTCCATGCCGCCCTCGGTGGAGGCCATCATGACCACGCGGGACACCGCGCGGTCGATGACCATACCCAGGTAAAGTTCCCTCTTGATCGCGCTCGCCTGCTCGACGAGGACACGCTTGACCTTCTTTCCCTGGGGCCCGGTCTGGTGTGTCACCAGGTTCATCCCGATGATCTGCTTGGCGTACTCCCTCGCCTCGTCGTGGGTTTTTGCGAGTTTGATGCCGCCGCCCTTGCCGCGGCCTCCCGCATGGATCTGCGCCTTGACCACCACCGGAGTTCCGAACTCCTTGGCGATGTCCTCTGCCTCGCCCGGTGTGTCTGCGACCTTGCCTCTCGGAACGGCTACGCCATACTTCGCCAGCACCGACTTCGCCTGATACTCGTGGATGTTCATATCCCTTCGGCTCCTCCCGAATGAAGTGTGACCGGATGGGTGTCGCCCGTCACTGGATGCCCTAGGTGATGCCCGACGACTCCTGAAAAACGCGGCAGGTCACGATCAATCCTCTGTATTATACCAGAGACTAAAAACCCAGCCGGTCCACCGCGTCGCACAGCTCCTTCACCGCGCCGGCGGACTGCTTGAGCGCCGCGGACTCCTCCGCGGAAAGCTTGAATTTCACGACTTCTTCCACGCCGCCCTCCCCCAGTTTGGCGGGGAGACCCACGAAAAGGCCGTCGCAGCCTTCGTATTTGCCCTGCGAGAGCACGGCGCACGGCAGGATCATCTTCTTGTCGAGGATTATCGATTCGCACATCTGCACCGAGGCCGCCGACGGAGCGTAATACGCCGACCCGGTCTTGAGGAGCGCGACGATCTCGCCCCCGCCTTTCCGGGTCCGCTCCACGATCGCCTCAAGCTTGGGTTTCGGAATAAGGTCCTCCACCGAAATTCCGGCCACCGTCGTGTACTTCGTGGAAGGGACCATCGTGTCGCCGTGGCCGCCGAGGACGAAAGCGGTGATGTCCCGCACCGAAACGCCGAGCTCCATCGCGATGAAGCACCGGAACCGGGCGGAGTCCAGTATCCCCGCCATTCCCATCACTTTATGCGCCGGGAACTTGCTGTGCTTGTATGCGACATAGGTCATCGCGTCCAGCGGGTTGGACACCACTATGATCATGGCCGTGGGAGACTTCGCCATCGCCTTGAGGGTGACATCCTTCACGATCCCGGCGTTCACCTTGAGCAGGTCGTCCCTGCTCATACCGGGCTTGCGCGGGAGCCCCGAGGTGATGATTATGATGTCGGACCCCGCCGTCTCTTCGTAGCCGTTGGTGCCGATCACCTTGCTGTCGTATCCGTAAACCGGTCCGGACTGCATGAGGTCCAGCGCCTTGCCTTGAGGCATCCCCTCCACGATGTCGACCAGCACGACGTCGCAGAAGTCCTTTTCAGCCAGCCGCTGCGCGGTGGTCGCTCCGACGTTTCCGGCGCCGATAACCGATATCTTCTTCCTGCTCATCGGATTTTCACGTCCTTCCTGCATGAGGAAAGGCTCGCGTCGGCACTCCGTCCTCCGTCGGCGGAAAAATTATGGGGAAATTTCTTGCTGGATGGGGTTTTCGACCCCCAAACCGAGCATACAGTATACAAAGGACCGCAGGATGTCAAGGGAAACCGGCCCCTGTGGAACGACCCCCGTTTCATTTCTTCTCGGGCGTCGTAACCCTCACGTGGAGCTCACGGAGCTGCCGGTTGTCCACCGGCGAGGGTGCGTCTGTCATGAGGCAGGTCGCCTTTTGCGTCTTTGGGAACGCGATCACGTCCCGAAGCGACCGCGCGTCTGAAAGGATCATCGAAAGGCGGTCCAGCCCGAATGCTATTCCGCCGTGCGGCGGTGCCCCGAATTCCAGCGCTTCCAGGAGGAAGCCGAACTTGACCTTCGCCTCCTCCGGCCCGATGTTCAGCAGCCGGAACATTTTCGACTGGACGTCCTGGCGGTGGATACGGATGCTCCCCCCCCCGATTTCGGAACCGTTCAGCACCATGTCGTACGCCTTCGCGCGCGTCTTGCCCGGATCGGAATCAAGCAGGGCGAGGTCGTCGTCCAGGGGAGCCGTGAACGGGTGATGCATCGCCCCCCAGCGCTTCTCCTCCTTGTCCCATTCAAGAAGAGGAAAATCGACCACCCACAGGAAGTCGAACCGGGATTTGTCGATCAATCCAAGCTTCTCGCCCAGGTGCAGCCGCAGCCGCCCCAGAGAATCGGAAGCGGTGAGGAACTCGTCGGCGATCATCAGGATGAGGTCCCCGGGTTTCGCCCCGCTCCGCGCCTGAAGCGCCTTTACCTGCTCTTCCTTGTAGAACTTCGCAAGCGGGGAGACGAGCCCCTGGGGAGTAACCTTCCAGGTGGACAATCCGCGGGCGCCCCCGATCTTCGCCACCTCTTCGAGGGCCGCGACCTCGGATCGGCTTGACTCCCCGAGCCCCGGAGCGGTTATGCCGCGGATCACTCCGCCCTTGGCCGCTATTTCGGCGAAGACGCGGAACTCGGTGTCCTTCAGCAGGTCCGTGTAATCCGTGATCTCGAGCCCGAAACGGGTGTCCGGCTTGTCGACGCCGAATCGGTCCATCGCTTCCCTGTAGCTCAACCGGTGGAACGGCCGCGGAACGTCGATTCCGAGGACATCCCTGAAGGCTCTCGCCATCAGCCCTTCCATCATGACGAACAGGTCCTCGCGGTCGATGAACGACATCTCGATGTCGATCTGCGTGAACTCCGGCTGGCGGTCGGCGCGCAGGTCCTCGTCCCGGAAGCACTTCACGATCTGGGCGTAACGGTCGTACCCCGCGATCATGAGGATCTGCTTGAAAAGCTGCGGCGACTGCGGCAGTGCGTAGAACATCCCCGCGTTGACGCGCGATGGGACCAGGTAGTCTCTCGCGCCTTCGGGGGTGCTCTTCGTCAGGACGGGCGTTTCGATCTCGATGAAGCCGTTCTCGTAGAAGTACTCGCGGACGGAACGCGCCAGCGCCGCACGCGACCGGAAGACTTTCTGGATCGACGGACGCCGCAGATCCAGGTACCGGTATTTCAGGCGGACGTTCTCCGCGACGTCGGTGTCGTCCTCGAGAGCGAACGGGATCGGCTTGGACTCGTTGAGGATGGCCATTTTCGAAACGGCAACCTCGACCTCCCCCGTCGGCAGGTTCGGGTTCTCGGTGCCCTTGGGCCGCCTGCGCACCATACCCCGCACGGAAAGGACGTACTCGACCCGCAGTTCGTCCGCCCGCGAGTGCGCATCCTGCGACTCCCCGGGGTTGAACACCACCTGGACCAATCCCTCGCGGTCGCGAAGATCGACGAATACGAGCCCCCCGTGGTCCCTGCGCCGATGAACCCACCCGCAGATAACGACTTCCGTGCCCACGTGCTCCGGACGCACCTGTCCGCAGTAGAGAGTCCGTTTATGTTCCGGAAGAAACGCGTCCACCGTCATCCCTCCTTGTTCGCACCGGCTGTCAGCCTGCGCATCGCTTCGTCCTTCGACACTTCCTCCTGGCTGGCGGCCGTCATGTCGCGGATGACCACGGAGCCCCGGGAGTCCTCGGCCTCGCCGAAGACGACGGCGTACTTCGCTCCGGATCTGTCCGCCCGCCTGAACTGCGACTTGAGGCTGCGCCCCTCGTAGTCCATCCCGGCGCGCACACCCTTCCCGATCAGATCCATCTTCCAGCGGAACGCCTCGTCGAGGAACCGCTTGTGGGACGTCACCAGGAAGACGTCGGCCTCCGGCGCGGCATCCTTCC
>JAENIX010000096.1 GCA_016844415.1 Actinomycetota bacterium
GACCTTGTCGAATCCTTCGACCCGGAACAGGGAAGTGTGCCCGCCGGACACCAGGAGCGCAACGTAGGGAAAATCGACCTGCCGCTCCAGGAATATCGCGAAGAGGTGGGCTTCCAGGTGATCCACGCCCAGAATCGGTTTTTTCAACGCGTATGCGAGCGACTTGGCGAAGCACAGACCGACAAGCAGCGACCCGATAAGGCCCGGCCCCGCCGTCGCGGCGATTCCTTCTATTTCTTCTTGGCCCGATTCGGCCGCGGCGAGCGCCTGCTCCACCACCGGGACGATGGACCGGATGTGCTCCCTGGACGCAAGCTCGGGGACCACGCCGCCGTACGCCTCGTGCACGGAAACCTGCGAAGCGACGATGTTCGATAGCAACCCTGCCGCGGAGTCATACACCGCCGCCGCCGTGTCGTCGCACGAACTCTCTATCCCCAGTACGCGCATTTTCCTACCATATCATGAGCAGGGTGCGGCGTAATCGGCTCCGCCGGACCCCTCTACCGGCATGCGCCTTCCGGCGAATGAGAGTATCGCCACAGCTGCAGGTTCCCTGTTATCGCGGGATGACGCAGCGGGGGCTTCCGGCAGCGGCAAGCAATACACGAGCGAGGTTTCATATCTGTGCTGGGAGACCCGCCCGGAAGTCGCGTACGCCGCAGGGGGTCCGGCACAGCGAGGAGCCGAGGCGACACCGCCTCGAGTTTGAACCCACCCAACAAGGGAAGTGCCGCTTGGCATACCAAGCAACATGGCCGACCACTGGAAGATAACCGAGGGGCACGTAAAACGAAGGGGGATCGGAGCCTGGCGACATAGCGAGCACGGAGCCCCGTAGGCGCAGCGACTTCCGGGCGGGTTGTAGCGGCTACAGGATGTTCGCGGCGAGCTCTGCGAGCGGGGAGCGTTCCCCCTTGATCAGCATGACGTGCCCCGCGAGGATCTCGCCCTTGAACTTCTCGACGGTGCAGGAGAGGCCGTTGCTCGCCGAGTCGACGAAGGGGTTGTCGATCTGGTACGGGTCGCCCGTCAGCACGACCTTGCTGTTCTCCCCCGCGCGCGTGAGGATCGTCTTGACCTCGTGCGGGGTGAGGTTCTGCGCCTCGTCGATGATGATGTACTGGTTGGGGATCGACCGCCCGCGGATGTAGGTCAGCGGCTCGATCTCCAGGATCCCAAGGTTGATGAGCTCCTGGTACCCCCGCATCCCCTGGCGCTTGCGTTTGCTGGATCCGAACAGGTACTCCACGTTGTCGAAGATGGGCTGCATCCAGGGTTTGAGCTTCTCCTCCACGTCGCCCGGTAAAAACCCGATGTCCTTCCCCATCGGAAAGACCGGCCGTGAAACGAGAAGCCGCTGGTAGACCTCGTCGTCGGAGGTCTTGCGCAGACCCGCGGCGATCGCAAGCAATGTCTTCCCCGTTCCCGCTTTTCCAGCCAGGGTGACGAGCTTCACCGAATCGTCCAGCAGGATGTCGAGGGCGAAGTGCTGCTCCTTGTTGCGCGGCCTGACCCCCCAGACGTCCTCCTTGAAGGGTGGCAGGTGACGGACCGCCTTCCGGGACGCGTCATACCGTCCCAATGCCGAGGCGTTGGACGCATCGCTCCTCAATACCAGGTACTCGTTCGGGAGCAATTCTTCCACGTTGCCGGGCGGAGCGCTTTCCGTCGCCGCGTAGAACGCGTCGATCCATCCCTTTTCCACTTCCACTTCACGGAATCCCTGGTAAAGCTCCTCTATCTCCACGCGGCCGCTCTCGTAGTCCTCGGCGCGCAAGCCCAGGGCGTCCGCCTTGATGCGGAGGTTGGTGTCCTTTGAAATCACGACGACCGGGACGTCCTTCTCCCCGGCCTGCACGCTGAGCGCGACGGCAAGGATGTGGTTGTCCTTTTTCTCTCCGTAGAGCTCGGCAGGCAGGAGCGAATTCCCATTGCCGCAGAATGCTACGCGCAGCTCGCCCCCGTTCTCGAGCGGGACCCCCTTCGAGAGGCTTCCGGTCACCCGCATCTTGTCGATGAACTTCGACACCGTCCGGGCGTTGCGCCCCAGCATGTTCAGGTCCTTCTTGAAGTGGTCTAGCTCTTCAACCACGGTGATGGGGATGATGACCCGGTTGTCCTGGAACTTATGGAGGGCGTTGGGGTCGTGCAGCAGGACGTTCGTGTCCAGCACGAAATTCTTGATCATCGAGTGTACCGTCTTGTGCTCATTTCATCTCGCCGAGTTTCTGCTGCGCCATCGAGGCGGCGGGAGATTTAGGGTATTTTTTCGGAAGCAGCTCGAACAGTATTCGCGCGTTCTTGCTGTCCTTGAGCGCCAGGAAAGAGAGCCCCTGCTTGTACATGGCGTCGGGGGCCTTGTCCCCGGAGGGATACCTGTCGATCACGTCCTGGAACGACAGGATCGCGCTTTCGTAGTCCTTCTCCGAGTAGAACGTTTCCCCCTTCCAGTAAAGGACGTTCGGCATAAGCTTGTGGTCCGGGTACTTCCCGGCGAATGCGACCAGTATTTCGCGTCCCTTGCGGAATTCCCCGCCTTTTACCAGGCCCAGCGCGTAGTCGTACATTTCCTCCGGGCTCTTCCAGTCCTGCGGGACCGTGGTGGACGGGGAAACGGCGGCAGGTGCGGCGGCGGCACCTTTGCCCGCCTTCTCCTCCACGGCGGCCAATCGCCGCTCTATCTCCTCCAGGCGGGCGATCTTCTTCCTGAACTCCTGGATCGCCTGTCCCTGCTCGTTCAGCCGGTCGTTCAGCTGGCTGGTGTCCTTCTGCGTCTGCACCTTCATCTCGTCGACGCGTGTCGTCGTGGCAACCAGGTCGGACTTGACCTGGTCATAGGAAGCGGAAAGATCCGCCACGTTCTTCCGAACCGCCTGGATCTCCCCGCTGTCGATCCGGGCCGGCGCCGCGGACGGCTGGGAGGCAGCGGAGGACTTTGCCACCGCGACCTCCTTCCTAACCGATTCCACATCCTCCTGGAGACGGACGAAAGCCCCCTGGTCCGCGATCGCACAGCCGCCCGCAGCGGCTGCGAGAGCCCCCAGCAACAGGAGAAGAACGTGATTCCCGAATTTCAAGCGGCTCCTACTTCAGGACGAAATGGGCGCGGCGGTTCTTCGCCCATGCCTCATCGGTATGCCCCTGATCCAGCGGTCTCATCTCGCCGAAGCTGATGATGGAAAGGGCGCCCCCGGAAATGCCCAGGGAAACAAGGTATTTCCTGGCGCTCTCCGCCCGGCGGTCGCCAAGCGCCAAGTTGTACTCGGCCGTTCCGCGCTCGTCGCAGTGCCCCTCGATCTGAAGCTTCGCGCCCGCGTTCTTCTTCATGTAGCCCGCCACCTTTGCCAGGATGGGCTTGGCGTCTTCCCGGATAGTCGACTTGTCGAAGTCGAATCGGATGTCCGCAAAGATCGACGGTGTTTCCTCCGTGACCGCCATGCCGGCGGCCGCCTCTGCTGCTGCGACCCTCGATCCGGCGATCGAACCCGGTGCGTCCCCGGGCTTCATCGATTCGGAAACGATTCCGGGCTGGGAGGACGCCTTGCCCGCCGCTGCTTCCTGCGCCTGGGAGTCCGTCGACTTCACCGTCTCCTTCTTCCCGCACCCCGTCGAAAACAGCATTGCCGC
The DNA here is from genome assembly GCA_016844415.1 of Actinomycetota bacterium. GTDB lineage: Bacteria > Desulfobacterota > Deferrimicrobia > Deferrimicrobiales > Deferrimicrobiaceae > JAENIX01. The sequence continues at coordinate 3,631 of JAENIX010000096.1, forward strand.
CGCGAGAACCAGCACGCTCCATTTCAAGGCATTTCCAAACCTCATGACCCTCTCCTTTCTTGAATATATGTCGGCTTCCCTTGGCCTGTATTCATCATTGATCACAGATGGCTATCTTCGAGGAGACCATGCAGGCGAACCGGCCCCCGCGAGCCCGAGAACCAATGTTTTTCCCCACCGGCCGTCTGCAGAAATTATTTTGAGCTCAGAATATCCCCTTTTCTGATACGTGTAAACCACGTAGCGGCCGTCCGGAGAATAGGATGGATCGGCGCAGTCGCCGTCCCCCGATACAAGCAGCCGCTGGTCGCCGCCGTCCGGCTTTACGGTGTAAATCGAAAACTTCCCCCCGGACCGGGCGGTGAAGGCGATACGGTCGCCTGCGGGTGACCATGACGGCGATGTGGAGTAGGCGCCCGCGTTGGAGATCCGGCGGTCGCCCGACGATCCTATCTCTTTTACGTACACCTGCGGATTGCCGCTGCGGTTGGAGACGAACGCCATCCTTCTGCCGTCCGGGGAGACAGAGGGGGAGATTTCGATCCCCCAGCCCTCCACGACTCTCTCGTACGAACCGTTGTCCAGGCGCACGCGGTAAATGTCCGAATCCCCCCTTATGCTGACGGAAGCGAACAGTGCGTCCCCGCCCGGGGAGAAACACCCGGGCGACTTGGATTCTCCGACCTTGACCACCGCCCGTTCGGAACCGTCATCCAGGTTTCGCAGATAGATGATCGGTTCCCCCGTGCGATAGGACGTGTAGGTGATGGAGTTCCCGTCAGGCGACCACCGGGGGAACAGGTTGTAGCTCAGGTTCGCCGTGACCTTGCGAAGACCTTTCCCGTCGAGCCCAACGATATAGATCTCCTTCCCGCGCCCTTTCTCGGGCCTCGCGGAAAAGGCTATCTCCGTGTCGAAGATTCCGCGCACGCCGGTGAAGGCGTGCAGGATCTCGTTGGCGAACTTGTGCGCCATCGTGCGGACCCGGTTGGGGGATCCCGTGTACCGCCTCCCGGCCATCAGCCTGCCCAGTGTCGAATCGTAAAGCCGCATCTCCACCGTGATCCGGTCCCCGCGCCCCTCCACCTTCCCGATCACCACGGCCTCGGCCCCGATGATCTTCCAGTCGGGAAAGGAAAGCCGCTGATCGCCGAAGTGCCCCGGAACGATCCGCTCCAGGTAGGCGTCGGAGGGGATTATCTGGAACAGGGCCGTCATCGCCAGATCGTCGGCGATCGCACTCGGGAA
>JAENIX010000279.1 GCA_016844415.1 Actinomycetota bacterium
GCGATCGACGATTTCAGGAAGGAGTTCCCCGGCCTCCGGCACCGCCCCGGTCATCCTGCCGCGTACTCGTTGGCGGTCAAGGATCTGCATCTCGATCACCGGTGCTGTCTCCTCCAGCACCAGGATCTCTTCGTAGGCCTCGAGGATATGCGCTATGAAACCGGAGTGAAGCGGGTAGGGCTGGGCCACCTGATAAATAGGCACGCTGTCCCACAACCCTGTTTCCAGGAGAACATCCACCGCATGCGCCGAGGCAACCCCGGATGCAACCACCGCCCGCTGGCCTGCCGCGTGGGGGTTAAGGCGCACCGGCGCGGTGCGCGGCCAGGCGGCTATGGCCTGCAGTTTCCCGGCGAGTTCCCGATGGAGTTCGAAGCGGAAGGCCGGGGTGGCGGCCCATCGGGCCGGAGTTTTCCTGAAGTCGGCCTTGCGGCCAAGCTGCCGCACTTCCCCCGGGAGGATGTCCTGGCATGCGTGGCAGACCCTCGTGGTGGGGCGCAGCATCACCGGGATCCCGAAGGTCTCCGATATCTCGTATCCGATCCCGACCAGGTCCTTGGCATGTGCGGGAGAGATCGGGTCGAGCACGGGGACCTTCGCCATCATCGCCATCAGCCGGCTGTCCTGCTCGGTCTGGGAGGAGTGAGGGCCGGGATCGTCCGCGCTGATGACGAGGAACCCCCCCACGACCCCGGTGTATGCGGCGCTCATCAGGGGATCGGAGGCGACGTTCAGGCCCACCTGCTTCATGCTCACCGCGGAGCGAAGCCCCGTAAGGCTCGCCGTGTAGGCGATCTCCATCGCGACCTTCTCGTTCACCGCCCACTGGATGTGCATCGGGACGCCGCAGCTTTTGCGCCACTGGACGGCCGCCGAGAGGATTTCGGAAGCCGGCGTCCCCGGATAGGAGGCGGCGACGGAGCAGCCGCACTCGACCAGGCCTCGGGCGATGGCCTCGTTTCCCAGCATCAGGACGCGCGCGTTCATGGGGTGCCCGGAGCGGCTACTTCACGAGGTCGGACAGCACCGCGCGCGTTCATGGGGTGCCCGGAGCGGCTACTTCACGAGGTCGGACAGCACCAGCACCGTCCAGTACGGGGAGATCATGAGGATGATGATGGAGATGATGTACGAGGGCATGTAGTAGAAGCTCCCCCTGAAGACCGTGGCCAGGGGGATTCCCGACATCCCGGAGACGACGTAGCAGCAGATGCCGATGGGCGGCATGATGGAGCCCATCGTCGTGACGATCGTGATCACCTGGCCGAACCAGATCGGGTCGTATCCGAGCTGGATGACCAGGGGATAGAAGATCGGCAGCGAGACGAGCAGAAACGCCAGCGCGTCCATGACACAGCCCCCGATGATGTAGCAGAACAGAATCACCCAGAGCACCATCCATTTCGGCAGCGCCAGCGTCTGGATCCACTCAGCGGCCTCGAAGGGGAGGCGGGTGAGCGTCAGGAACCGGGCGAAGATCACCGCCCCCGCCACGATCATGAAGACCATGCAGGAGATGCGCAGCGTGTCGGTCATGGAGTCGAGGAATTTTTTCCACGTCAGCTTGCGGCGCGCTAGGCAGATGCCGAACCCCAGGAAGCAGCTTACCGCCGCGGCCTCGGTGGCGGTTACCACTCCCGAGAACAGCGCGTACATGATGATCCCGAACAGCACCAGGATGTCGATCGCCTCGGGCAGCGCCTTCATCCGCTCCTTCCAGCTGAACCGGGGACCGGCCGGCCCCCAGTCGGGGTGCATCCAGCAGATCCAGACAACCGTCCCCAGGATGGCGGCGGTCAGGATGGCGCTGGGGATGATGTTCCCGAAGAAAAGCTTGCCGATGGACTGGCCCGTGTAGAGGCCGTACACCACGAGCACGATGGAAGGAGGGATGAGGACGCCCAGCGTCGCGCCGGCGGCGACGGAGCCCGCGTTCAGCATCGGGTGGTACTTGTACTCCTTCATCGCCGGGATCGCGACGGCGCTCATCGTGGCCGCCGTGGCCGTGTTCGACCCGGAGATGGCCGAGAAGGCCGCTGACGCCATGATAGTCGTCATCGCCAGCCCGCCGCGGTAGTGACCGAACCACTTGTACGTCGCATCGTACAAACTGAAGTTGTAGCCGGCGTAGTGGACGATCTCGCCGACGAGGATGAACAGGGGGATCACGGTCAGCCCGTAGTTGGAGAAGATGTTCCACATCTCCGTTGAAGGCCGCGGGGATCCGCAGGAAGAACAGGATGAAGAACATCGCGGCGATGCCGTACACGCCGACGATCGGGCCGCTCAACGGGGGTCTTCTTTTTTGATCCAGATGGTCTCAAGCAGATCGAGGAACAGGGTCAGCGCCAGCGCGGCGAACCCCAGCGCGGTCAGGAACACGAAGGGGTGGTAGGCGATCTTCAGCGTCTCCGAGAGCTCGCCCGTCTGCAGCAGCCTTTTACCGTACACGAAGGTCTGCCATGAGACGATGGAAAACAGGACAAGCAGGATGGCGAAGCTGACGGCGTCGAGGACGCGCTTCACGGGCGCGGGGAACTTCCCCGACAGGATGTCGACGACGATGTGGTCCTTGCGCTTCTGGGTGTAGCCCAGCGCCCCGGCGGTGACGATCGCCCCGAGAAAGGAGACGATCTCGTACGTCCCGCTCACCGGGGCCTTGAATATTCTAAGCGTCACGTTGAGCGTCGCCAGGAACGTGAGCGCGAGGAGCGCCACGCCCCCGGCGACCATTAAGATTTTCCGCAGAAGCGCGGAAAGGCGTTCAAGGTCCATCGAAACTCAAGCCACTACTACTTCTCGTTCTTCTTCTTCAACGCCATCGCGTCGGCGATGATCTGTTTCCCGGGGAGGCCCTGCGCGGAAACCCGTTTCACGTAGTCTTCAACCATCGGCTGGAGAAGGCTATTAGCGGTTGCCGTGTCCGCAGCCGACAGGCTGAACATCTGCAGGTTATGGTTCTTCTTCGACCAGTCGAGCGCCTCCGCGACGTGGCCGTCAACGTAGTTCCCCGTCCACAGCGCCTGCTCGCGGCGCATGTCGTCCAGCACCTTCTTCACGTCCGCGGGGAGCGAGTTCCATTTCTCCATGTTCATGACGACGGCGAAGGTGACTACGGAGAGGTTGGCGACGGTCGCGTTGGGCGTGTAGGCGGCGAACTTGAAGTCCTTGAGTATTTCCATGGACGACACCATCCCCTTGACGACCCCCTTCTGGATCGCTTCCGGCGTTTCGGACTGGGGCATGGCGACCGGTATGCCGCCCAGGCGCTTCACTATCTCGGCGCTCGTCCCCGCGACCCGAAGTTCCATTCCTTTAAGGTCGGCAAGCGATCTGACCGGGGTCTTCGTCATGAAGTTCATCGGCGGGCAGGTGAAGAGGGTGAGGATCTTCACCTTCTCGAACTCCTTGGGCTTGTATTTTTCGATAAGGTCGTAGAGCGTGAGGCTTGCGGCCTTGGCGCTGGTGAAACCCAGCGGGAGGTCCACGACCTCGGACACCGGGAACCGCCCCGGCTGGTAGCTCATGGCGAAGTTGCCGATGTCCGCCAGGCCGGAGATCACCCCGTCAAAGATGTTCTTGGCGGGCAGAAGCGTTCCTCCCGGGAATGTCTGCACCTTCACCTTTCCGGCTGTCCGCTTCTCCACCTCCTTCGCCCAGTGCTCCATCCGGAGCCGGCCGGGGCCGGCGCCAGGATCATAGCGCCGAACAGCAGCGTCAGGGCCAGGGGTAGAATCGTCCTTGCGCGCATTTCAAAACCTCCTTTGAAAAATATTGAAACCCTCCCCGGCGGATCCCTCGCGGCTCGCTCCGGTCATTGGAACATGTCCCGGGCGTTGGGAACGGGGACGCTTTGGGAGCATGGGGCGACGCATGCCTTATGCGCTGGGTCCGGAAATTATGGCTATTTTCTCCACGGTTTGCAAGAATAACTATATCAAAACAGCAGTTCGGGGCAGGGACGCCGTGGTCGCCTGGGGACCATTTCTACTGAGGCTTCCCGCCATCCTAACTGAGGAAGGAACATCATGAAGAAGATTTTGACGCTCCTTATGATTCCGGTAGTCGCTATTGTCCTTGCGTCGACGTTGGCGTTTGCATCAGGCAAGGAGGCGGAAAAGGTCGAGTCGGCCACGGAAGCCCTGGAAGAGATCATGGCCATCCCCGAAACGGGGATTCCTCCGTCGCTTCTGCGCGACGCCCATGGAATTGCCATAATCCCCAGCGTCATCAAG
>JAENIX010000097.1 GCA_016844415.1 Actinomycetota bacterium
CCTCAATTTTCCCGGATCGTTTCCTCGACCGCAACGCCGAAGTGCCTTCCGGCCGCCTCTTCAGCCATAAGGACCGCATCCCCTTCGCGAAGCCTGGCCACCGAGACGGCCGCTCCGCCCGGGCCGGCCAGGCGGATAGTCTCCGCGTTCTGGAGTATCGCAGAGTGGACCGTACCGGAAACAACCCTGGCCCGGACCATGATAAGCGGACGCCGCTCCACCTTCACCCGTCCCACGATGGCCGTCTCTCCCGCCCCCGTTCCGTCGACCAGCAGGACTTCGGAACCGGCGGCCAGCTCGGACAGGTATGCCGTGCGCCCGCCCGGGAGACGGCAGTAGGAGTGGATCCCCCCGGCGTTTATCCGGAAGGGCCGTGGAAGAACATAAGGGTTCGGGACGTTCTCCGCGCATATCAGGAAAAGCCCCGCGCTGGAATTGCCCACCAGCATCCCCCGGCTCCCCTCGATCAGCGTGCAGGTGTCCACGCATACCCTGTCTCCGATTCCAAGCGGAAGGACCTCGGAAACCCTCCCTTCCACGAGCTGGGCGTTCCCCGGCTCCTTCCGCGCGGCGGAGGCGAGGAGGCGGATGCCCCCCGGCGAATCCGCGATGAGAACGATCCCGTGGACGCCTTTTTCGAGGATTCCCCGGCAGAGAGCGACGTCTTCCGGAGTCCGCGCCGCGACAAGGATCCTGCGCCGCCATGCCACAAGGTTCTCGAGCGGAATCACCTCCCGCTCGCGCGGGAAGACGACCCACATCATCTCTTCGGGGGAAGAAAGGATCGACGTTTCGTCCCCTTTCCCCTCCATCCCCGTTACGCGGAAGTCCCGCCCCTCGCGGAGGTCGCCTTCGGCGCAGACGACCCGGACCCGGCCCAGCTCCTGCGCCCTGCCATGACTGCCGTCGGGGACCCAGAGCGTCTCCACGCCGGATTCCAGCGCCGCGACAGCCATCTCCTTGTCCCACGGGATCACCCGCGCCCACAGGACCGGGGCCATCATTTCCCCTTGGACTTGAGGAGGCCCAACGCTTCCTGGACGGTCGCTCCCCCGTGGACGATCGCCACGATCGCCTTGACCATGGAAGCCGGGTGCCTGTGCTGAAAGACGTTCCTTCCGATTGATGCCCCCGCGCCTCCCGCGGAAATGGAGTCCCGCACCATCCGCAGCACTTCCTCGTCGCTCTCCATCTTTTCCCCTCCGGCTATGACCACCGGTGAGGCGCACCCGTCCACCACCTCACGGAACGTCTCGGGGGTGCCTGTGTACGGGACCTTCACGATGTCCGCCCCCATCTCCGCGCCCACGCGGGCGGCGTGCCGCACGTACCTGACGTCGAATTCGTTCTTCACCTTAGGCCCGCGCGTGTAGATCATGGAGAGCAGCGGCATGCCCCACCGCTGGCAGGCGCTGGACACAGAGCCGAAATCACGGAGCATCTGCGCCTCGTCGTCGGCGCCCAGGTTCACGTGGATGGACACCGCGTCGGCTCCCATCTGCAGCGCGTCCTCGACCGTCGCCACCAGGACTTTCCTGTTGGAATCCGGAGACAGGCTGGTGCTGGCGGAGAGATGCAGAATAAGCCCCAGGTCCTTCCCATAGCCACGGTGGCCGAACATCGCCGCCCCTCTGTGCACCACGGCGGCGTTGGCCCCGCCCTCGGCTATCAGGTTGGCCGCAGGAGGGATCTGTATCAGCCCCGGAATGGGTCCGACCGTCACCCCGTGGTCCATCGGCACGATCACCATCCTGTGCGTGTTCCGGTCCATGATCCGCTCCAGGCGGATCTTCTTCCCTATCATCGTCGCCCCTCCCTCCGCGGGAGACCCTGTGCCCCTACTTGAAGGCCCCGCGGACTTTAAGCAGGTCGTTCAGGTACGTCATATTGTCGGCGTACTTGCACGCCTCCTCGTATTTCACCTTCCCGGACGAAACAAGGTCCGCAAGCGTCCAGTCGATGCTGACGAGCTCTTCCAGGTTCGCCTGCATCATCCCCCTGAGCTGCCCGACCTTCCCCTCCCGGATAGCGTTGCGGATGCGCGCGGAAGTGCTCATCTTCTCCCATGCCAGGATCCGGCCCACGCCCGAGGCCTGGCGGAGAAGCCGCTGGGAGAAGACCAGAAGGAGGGCCTCGGCGAGCTGCACCCGGATCTGGTGCTGCTGGTTCCCGGGGAACACGTCGATGATACGGTCGACCGCGGCGGTCGCGCTGTTCGCATGGAGAGTCCCCATGACCAGATGGCCGGTTTCCGCCGCCGTCAGTGCGATTGCGATGCTTTCGTGGTCGCGAAGCTCCCCGATCACTATAACATCTGGGTTCTGCCGGAAGACGTGCCGCAGCCCTTCGGCGAAGGAATGCGTATCAGTCCCCACTTCGCGCTGGTTGATGTTGGAGTTCCTGTGTTTGTACGTGAACTCCACCGGGTCCTCGATCGTGATGACGTTGGCCTTCCTCTCCCGGTTGATCACCTCCACGAGGTTGGCGAGCGTGGTGGACTTGCCGTGTCCGTTGGGGCCGGCGATCAGGATAAGCCCCTGCGTCTTTAGCGCGTATTCCCCGAGAAAATCCGGCAGCCCGAGCTCGGAGGCGCTCGGGATGTTTTCCACGACGTGCCTGGCGGTGAAGGCGATAGAGCTGCGCTGCCGGTATACGTTGCATCTGAAGCGCGCCACTCCATGCAGGGAATAGGCGAAATCCAGCTCCTTTTGCTCCTGGAACACCTTTCTTTGGTCCGGCGTCAGGATTCCGTGGATCATTTGCTCGATTTCAGGAGGCTTCAGGGCCGGAAGGCCCAGGCGTCGCATCTCGTTGTCGACCCTGATTGAAGGTATGGCTCCCGCGGAAAGGTGCAGGTCCTGTCCCTTCCAGGACACCAGGGCCTCGAGGAGGCTGTCGAGGTTCTTTTCGACCTTTGCCATCTTCCGCGACATCTTCAGGTCCTTCAGGTTGAGAGTCGTCGAGCCGTACCCGTGGGACTGGAAGAAGGAGAGCGCAAGCTCGAAATGCATGGCTGACAGGATGACGGCCTTGGTGCTGTGTCCAGACTGGAACTCCACGTCCGAAAGGGCGGAAAGGTCGGTCGGGTCGACCATCCCCACGATCAGTCTCTTCCCTTCGAACCCGATCGGCAGGATCCGCCGCAGCCGGACCGTTTCAAGCTGGACCAGGCGCTGCATGGCGGGGGGAATCTCAACCTTTTCGAGGTTGATATGCTGCATCCCCATCTGTTCGGAAAGAGCGGTAAGAAGTGCATCCTCGTCGAGGAAACCCAGGCGGATGAGGTTTTCCCCGAGCGTTCCTCCCAGCTGGCTCTGTGTGGTCAGGGCCTGCTGAAGTTGATCATCCTGGATAACTCCCGCCGCGACGAGGATCTCTCCGATCTTCAGCCTCTTGTCTGTCATGGTCCCTCCACCGCCGCGGAAAAGCGGCATCTATGATCCAAATCTATCCCAGAGAGGGAAATAACGGCAATATCAATTTCTCCCGGCGGGTCGCCTCCGCGCGCAGACCCTTGCAACGGGGCAGAGGCCGCAGTCGCCGCCGCGTTTCGGGGTGCACTCCCCGAGGATTCCGATCCGGGTCAGGGCGAAGTCGAACTTCACGGGGTCCTCAGGACAGACGGCGCGGAATGCCGCCGTGATCTCCTCGGCCATCCCCCACCCGGGGGTGGCGCGGCGGGTAAGACCCATCCAGCGGCCCATCCGGGTCATGTGCGTGTCCAGTGGAACGATAAGGTCCCTCGGGGAGATAACGTTCCAGATCCCGAGGTCTATGCCGTCCCCTCCGCGCACCATCCAGCGAAGGAACAGATTGTGCCGCTTGCAGGCCGATCCCTTTCGCGGATCGGGGAAGAGGAAGTCGCGCTGGCGGGGAAGGCCCCTGCCCCATTCGGCGCGAAAACCCCCGAGGAAGAGCGCTAGCCGTTCGCGCGCCCCTGCCCCGGTGTCTTCCAATCCCTTTCCATACATCTTTTCCAGGCTGCCGTGCGCAAGATAGGCGGCGCGCATGCATCCGAGGAAACGATGTACCCCCGCCGTCGAGATGAACCGATGGCGCAGACCCGCAATCAGCCTTTCGGGAGCCGGGCGTGGCCCGGTAAGCGCCGCGTGAGGGGAGGGAGCAAGCGCCCCGAGCAACCGCGCAAGAAACGACCTGATCTGGGCGACCCCACCGAAGGCGAAAGACGCGGCGATGAAGGCGGCCGCCTCCTTGTCCTTGCGGGACCTATAGCGGTGCACAAATTCGACCGGATCGGAGGAGATGAACTCCTTCCCGCGAGCCGAATGCACGGCCGTCAGGGCGCTCTTGAGAGATGCGGAGGAAACTATTCGAGCCATTTCATTAGGGAGGCGGCGCAGCCGGATTCATAATCGGATGCTCGAATGAGTGTGTTACGGGATCACCTTGTTGAGCGGGTACTCGACGATTCCCGATGCGCCGTTCTTCTTAAGTACCGGAATGAGTTCACGCACGGTCTTTTCGTCCACGATCACCTCAAGGCTGAACCACCCTGCCTCGCTCAGGGAGGATATCGTGGGGTTCTGCATCGCCGGAAGCACCTTCAGCACACGGTCGAGCTCCTTCCGGGGGACGTTCATCTTCAGCCCCACCTTCTCCTGAGCGGCCAGGGCGCCCTTCAGGAGCATCGCGATGTTTTCGATCTTCCGGCGTTTCCAGGGGTCCTTCCATGAATCACGGTTTGCGATCAGGACGGTAGTCGACTCGAGGATCGTCTCGACTATCCGAAGGTTGTTGGCCCGAAGGGAACTTCCGGTCTCGGTCAGTTCCACTATCGCGTCCGCCAGCCGCGGCGGCTTCACCTCGGTCGCCCCCCAGGAGAACTCGACCAGGGCTTCGATCCCCCGC
>JAENIX010000098.1 GCA_016844415.1 Actinomycetota bacterium
CTTCCCGGATTCGACCTCCGTGGCCGTCACGTCGATGCTGTATCCCTTCCCCAGCTTGGCAACCGTGCCCTGGAGAACCAAGGGCATGCCGGCGTCCCTGGCCTGCCCGACCGGCGGCTTCTCTCCGGCGGGAAGAAGCACCACTTCAGCCCCGGCCAGCGCCATAAGGCGAGACATCAGAAGACGCGGAAGGAGCGAAACGGTCTGCTGGATTTCTTCCTTGGCGAGCGATACGAACGGGGCGATGGCGACCCGGCGCGGGTATTCCGCGGCGACGGGAGTGCTCGTGAACCCAATGAATACAAAAAACAGAAGGCAGGCCGACCCGGCCCGCCTGATATCTTTCCCCATTCTGTTTCTCATCCGAACAAATCTATCAGACCTTCCCATACCCGTCAAACAGGAAAACAGGAAAACAGGCACGTAACAAAGGGAACGTTCATTAAGATATTGAATTGGAGGCTATTCATCATTAGAACCGGGACGTTAGGAAAGAGAGCCGACTGATGAGCTTCCCCTGGATCCCGCCGAAACCGCCGTTGGACATGATAAGGACCAGGTCCCCCGGCCTGGATACATGAGCGAGGTGCTCGACGATCCGGTCCGCCTCCTGTATATATAGGGCCTCCCGGCCGGCGGCCCGCACCGCCTCCGCCACCTCCCCGGGGTCGAGCCTTTCCCCCGGGGGAATCTTGTCGGCCCCGAACACGCCCGCCACGATGGCTACGTCGGCCTCCGCCAGGGCCTCTGCAAACTCCCGCTGGAAGATCTTCCGCCTGCTTGTGTTGGATCTGGGCTCGAAGACGGCGGTGATCCGGCGACCCGGATAACGGGCGCGCACCGCCTGGATCGTCCCCCTCACCGCCGTCGGGTGGTGGGCGAAGTCGTCGACGACCAGGACGCCGCCGAATTCCCCCAGTTCTTCCTGCCGCCTGCGCACCCCGGTGAAGCGGGCGAGCGCTTCCGCGGTTCTATCCGGCCCGTACCCGAGATGCATCAGGACGAGCGCGGCCGCCGAGCAGTTGGCCGCGTTGTGGAGCCCCGGAAGCCGGATGGCGAACCCGTGCGAGGCCCGTCTTCCTTCCAGCCGGAAACGGGTGAACCCGTCTTTCTCCCCGATAGCGCGCACCCGCCAGCCATTTCCGGCGGAATCGGGAACCGTTTCGGAATTCACCGTATAGAACATGACCGGGCACACCGCCTCCGCCGCTACTGCAACCACCTCGGCATAGTCCGCGCAGGCGACCAGCAGGCCGTCCCGCGGGACCAGGCGTATGAGCTTCCGGAACGATTCCACGAGGTGAGGAAGGTCGCGGTATATGTCGGCGTGGTCGAACTCGATGCTGGTGAGCAGGACGATCATCGGCAGGTAGTGGAGGAACTTCGGCCCCTTGTCGAAGTAGGCCGTATCGTACTCGTCGCCTTCGATGACGAACCGCGGCCCCGCGCCCACCCTGTAGCTTACGGGGAAATTCCTGGGCACCCCTCCCACGAGAAACGACGGGTCATCCCCAAGGTCGTAGAGAGACCAGGCCAGGAGCGACGTCGTCGTGGTTTTTCCGTGGGTTCCGGCGACCACGATCGATTCCTTTCCGGCTATGAAAAACTTGGCAAGGGCCTGGGGCATCGACAGCATCGGGACCCCCCTTCGGGCCGCCTCCAGGCACTCCGGGTTGTCCCTGGACACCGCGTTTCCGACGATCACAAGGTCGGCATCCGACGGAACGTTCCTGACCTCGTATGGAGATGACAGGGGGATCCCCAGCTTCTCAAGCTGGGTGCTCATCGGGGGATATACGTTGGCGTCCGACCCCGTGACCCGGAACCCTTTCTCCTTGAGCATCCCGGCCAGGGAGGCCATCCCCACGCCGCAGGCCGCGACCAGGTGGACTTTCTTCAAGGGAACAGCTCCTCCATGACCGCATCGTGGAGCATGGGGCGCAGGGATTTCAAACCATCGCTTTGTTTGCCGTAGAAAATACGGTTGGTGAGGAGCGCCACGACCGCCTCCCTGGATGGATCGATCCATATGGAGCAGCCCGTGTACCCAAGATGGCCGAACGACCCTTCAGGGAAACGGCTTCCGGCCTGGGATTCCTTCCCTTCGGTGCGCGTGGGGGTATCCCATCCCGGCGTCCTCGGACAGCCGGGCATCTCCGGGACCTTCGTCGTCATCCGAAGGGCCGCGGACCGCGTGAAAACCCTACCCTCCCCGCGTCTTGCCCGCAGGATCTCCCTGGCGAAAAGGAACAAGTCGTAGGCGGTGGAAAAAACCCCCGCGTGGCCCGCAACCCCGCCCATAGCCGCGGCGTTCTCGTCGTCCACGTCGCCCAGCTTCTCACGCTGACGTACATCCGAATGTCCGGTGGAAACCAGCCTGCCCGTTTCGCACTCGCTGAGCCGCGATAGCGGAAGGTAAGAAGTGTCGAGCATCCCGAGCGGCTCCGCGAGCATCCTTTGCAGGAGCTTGTCGAGAGGCTGGAAGGCGATCAACTCCAATGCGCGCCCCAGCAGGATGAAACCCGGGTCGCTGTATACGCATCCGGCTCCCGGCGCCGCATCGAGAGGCAGGTTCAGGATCGCGTCCATGATCCGGTCGTGCGCTTCGGACGTGCCCCAGAGCCGCTTCCCTTCCTTCTCTTCGGCGGCGCGGATCCCTTCAAAGAAAGGTTTGTACGCGGGGAGACCCGAGGTGTGGGAAAGAAGGTGGAGAAACCGGATCCCCCCCGCTGGAAGACCGGCAGATCCGAACGGCAGCGTCTCCGAAACTTTATCCTCGGGAGCGACCTTTCCTTCCTGGGCAAGGGCGAAGAACAGCGCCGCGACCAGCGGCTTGGTCAGGGAGGCGACGTCGAAGACCGACGAAAGTTGCGCTTCACCCGCGGCGGCGTGGAAAACGATATCCTCTCCGCGCGCGGCGAGGATGACGCCGGCGGTGTAAACCTTGCCGCGGACCCCTTCCGCGAGCAGCTCTTCCGCCTTGCGGAAGCGGCCCGTTTCGCCCGACTTCGTTGAAACCATCAACCGGCCACTGGAGACTCAAGGATGAAAAGCCGCCCGCGGCCGTCGATCCGGGCCCGCACGCCGAACGGGAGAGCGTAATTAGGCCCCGCATGGCCCGCGGGGAACCCGTACCAGACGGGGACAGACAGGCTGCTTCCAGCAGCGGCGAACACTTTCCGGAGATCGTCTTCGTTTTCCCCTCCGGCGGGGGACATCTTTCCGACTACGATCCCTGCGATACGCCTAAGCCGCCCCGACTGGATCCACTGGGTCAGCATCCGGTCGATCCGGTAGCAGGGCTCCGCCACATCTTCCAGAAAGAGGAGCGATCCCCGGAAATCCGGCTCGAATGAAGTTCCAAGGAGCGAGGTCAGCACCGAAAGGCAGCCGCCGGCAAGGATCCCTTCCGCCGCTTTTCCGCGCAGCCGCTCGCATGGCGATCCCCACGGCTCCCGGGGGGACACTTCCCCCGCCGCAAGCTTGCCGAAAGCGGAAAGGGCGGGGCCGTCCGCCCGGGTCGCAAGGTCCGCCGCCACCATCGGGCCGTGGATGGATGGGATCCCAAGCCGCGTGGCGAGGTAGGAGAGGATCGCGGTGACGTCGCTGTATCCGACTACCAGGCGGGGGCGGCGCGCGAACCTTTTCCAGTCGATCAGCGGCAGCAGGCGCGTCGTCCCGTACCCTCCCCGCGCCGCCATCGCAGCGCGCGCCTCGGGGAGCGAAAGCGCCCATTGCGCCTGTCCGGCGCGATGGGTGTCGCTCCCGGCTAGATACCCATCCTTCTCCAGCACCCCGTCGGCGATCTCCGGAACGAAGCCCGCCCGGCTCAGGCGTGCGATCCCACGGGAGAGTTTCTCCGGCTCGACCGGTCCCGCCGGTGCGAAGATCGCGATCACGTCCCCCTTCCTTAAGGGGAGAGGCTTTTTCCCTTTAACCCGCATTTCTCACCATGGTTCGTCGCGAGGCGGTGGAGACGGGTATGGATACAAGGCGTCGCGACCGAGGGCACCGCAGACGTAGTTTACACTACGTCGAGGTGCCCGACCGAGCGCAACGCAGTAGACATGCCCGTATCCGCCGCAGCAGCAGAAGCTTGGTGTGAAATGCGGGTCAAGCATCTTCCCTCCTTGCGGGCAGCAGGTAGATAAGGTTCGCCACGGTGAACAGGACAGAAGAGACCAGGATGGCCACGGCTCCCGGGTCCCGGTTGGCGTCGAAGACGGCGAAAGGCGCCCCCCACGGCGTGGCGCCGAAGTTCTTGATGTAGATCCCGTACCCCTCGTGGAAGACGGGGGCCATCACCGCGTCGAAGCGGTCGAGAGAAAGGATCCACCCGGTCGAGCCGACGTGCGCGAAGCCCCCCTGGGGGACGGCCACGCCATGGATGCGGTCGCCGTACAGGCTGCTCACCAGGTGGGACAGGACCACTCCGAGGAACGCGACGTGCATCACGTGGGGAAGCAGCCGGCGCAGCGTAACCTTGCCGCGGAAAATCTGGACGAGCCGCTCGGCCGTGCAGCAGGCGGCGTTTGCCGTCATGAGCGCGGTGGCGAGGAGCAGTCCGTACAGCCAGAGCGTGGGTGCAGGCGCGATCAACCCCTTGCGCGCGAACCAATCCGCGAGGATGCCGGCGTCCATGTCGGAGAACAATTCGGGGTACCGCCCCATCACGACCGACCCGGCGGCGCCTGCAAGGCAAAACGCGAGGCCTGTCCACGCGCAGGTCTTGTGGGATGTGAAGAACCGCCAGACAGCCATCATTCATCCACCTTCATCAGAAGGAATGCGAGCTTCGCAGAAGGAGGCTCACACCCAGGAACGTCGAAAGCATCACGAAGTAACCCGCCGCCGTCGCGCCCATCTCCATACGCCGGCTCCATCCCGGCCATCCGGAACCCGCCGGGATGTACTTCAGGTGCGTCAGGGTCGCGAAGTAAAGCCAAAGGACGACCGACCAGATCTCCTTTGGCGTCCAGATCCAGTACGACCCCCATGCGTAGAACGCCCAGATTCCGCCGCAGACCATCCCTGCCGAGAACGCGGAGAAACC
This sequence comes from Actinomycetota bacterium, assembly GCA_016844415.1. Taxonomy (GTDB): domain Bacteria; phylum Desulfobacterota; class Deferrimicrobia; order Deferrimicrobiales; family Deferrimicrobiaceae; genus JAENIX01. The sequence continues at coordinate 5,054 of JAENIX010000098.1, forward strand.
GTAGAGAGCCGACAGTGCGCCGGCCCGGTAGATTTCCTCGCCCCCTTCCCTCAGATAGACCCAGGCAAGGGCCAGCCCCGCCGCGAACATGCCGTACCCCAGGAATGATAGCCCGACGTGGGCCGCGAACCAGGGGGTGTCCAGAGCCGGGTAAAGAGGGGTCAGCCGCTTGTCGAGCAGTGCGGCTCCGGCTTGCGGAAGCACTATGAGTATGGAAAGGGGCTTCCACGACGCCCTCGTCCCTTCCGTGCGGCACAAAAGAAACGCGGCGAGCGCCGAGCAGAACGAAAAGACGGTCAGCGACTCGAACAGCCCCGCCATCGGTGCATGGCCGGTGATCCCCCAGCGCAGGGCGAGGAAAAGGCCGTGCAGAACGAGCCCGGCGAAAAGGGCCGATCGGAAGGGCGATCCGGAAGACACTCTCCCGAGCTGAAGCCCCGCTTCCGCGCCGTAGGCGAAAAGGGAGAGCCAGAAGAGAACCAGGTGCAGGCCGAACAAGCGTGCGTGCGCCTCCATGTGCGGTGATTATTTTCAGATGCTACCACGAACCGGAATGCGCTCCCTCCCGAATAATATCTGGGCTGCGAAAACAGTGCTATTCTTGCAACTGCGCGCCCCGCAAAGCGTCTGCGCATGCGCACCCGCGGTTTAATCGGGGACGCACCCGAACTTGCCGATACGAGGAGAGCCCTGCTTGGGTGGAACCGCTAGCCCTCATTTCTCACCGGGCTCCGTAGCGAGGCGGTGGAGACGGGCGTGGATACAAGGCGCACGAACTTCGGGCGACGCAGGCGTAGTCTACACTACGTCGAGGAGCACGAAGGAGGGCAACGCAGTAGACATGCCCGTATCCGCCGACGCAGCAGGAGGCTGGTGAGAAATGAGGGCTTGGGACACGGCGCTCGCCGCGCTGGAATGGAGCAAGGTGGTCGGAAGGCTTTGCTCGCACGCCGCCTCGGAGCCGGGGCGGGAGCGGTGCGCGGGGCTTGCGCCCGGCACTGATCTGGACGCCATCCGGATCTCGCTCGAAGAAAACCGCGACGGCCGCCGCATGCTCGTCGCTGAAGGCCCTCTCCCGCTCGAGGGACTGAAGGAAATCGTTCCCGAGTTGGAAAAGGCGATAAAGGGCTCATCCCTCTCTCCCTCCGAACTGTTACTGATCGGGCATACGGCCAGGACGGGAGAGCGCATCCGGAAATATTTCGAAGAACGCCGGGGGAAATATCCCCGCCTCGCCCACCACGCACGGGAGATCCCCCTGCTTCGGGAACTGGCCGACGATATCGAGCAGAAAATCGACCCGTCGGGCAATGTGACGGACCGGGCATCGGCCACGCTCGGACCCCTGCGCCGGCAGCTGTCCGATGCGAGAAGCCGCCTCCAGAAGAAGGCCGAGGAGATACTTTCCTCGCCCCGCTACGCCAGGTATATCCAGGAGACATACACCACCGTCCGCTCGGGGCGCGTGGTCATCCCGTTCAAGACCGCCGCCAAGGGGCTTTTCCAGGGAATCGTCCACGACTCCTCCCAGAGCGGGCAGACCGTCTTTTTCGAGCCGGAGGACCTCGTCTACCTGAACAACGAGGTCAAGATGGCCGACCTGGAGGTGGAGCGGGAGATCGCGCGCATCCTTGCAGAGATGACCGGCAGGGCCGCCCGGAAGTACGAGGAACTGCTTTCGTGCCGCGATCGGCTGGTCCGCCTCGACTTCGCGCAGGCCCGCTGCCTGCTCGCGGAGGAGCTTGGCGCCGTCGAGCCGGCGGTCGGTTCGTCCGGAGAGGTCAACCTGCTGTCGGCCCGCCATCCCATGCTCGTCCTGTCCGGCAGGGAGGTCGTTCCGAACGATCTGCGGCTCGGCCGGCCTTCCCGGATCCTCATCCTCACAGGGCCCAACGCCGGCGGAAAGACGGTCGCGTTGAAAACGCTCGGGCTTCTCACGCTTATGGCGATGGCGGGGCTCTCCATTCCTGCAGGCGCCGATTCGACGGTCTCGACCTTCTCCCGCATCTTCGTGACTCTCGGCGACGAGCAAAGCGTCGAGCGGGACCTTTCCACCTACTCGGCCCACATACGCCGGCTTAACGAGATCCTCGCCGCCGCTGACCGCGGTTCCCTGGTCCTTCTCGACGAGGTCGTTTCCGGGACCGATCCCCGGGAAGGCGCGGCGATCGCGCGGGCATTCCTGGAAACGCTGGCCGACCGGGAGGTGCGGGTGCTCGCCACGACCCACTTCGAGGAACTGAAGGGGATCGCCTACGAGGACCGCAGGTTCGAGAACGGCTCGATGACGTTCGACGAGGAGCATCTGCGGCCGACGTACCGCCTGCGGCTCGGCGTCCCCGGGAGGAGCATGGGGATGGAGATAGCGCGTTCGCTCGGCTTCCCCGAGGAAGTGCTGGTCCGCGCGGCCAGCCACCTGACCGGCGTCGGGCACGAGCTCGCCAACGCGCTTGCGCGCCTGGAATCGGAGCGAGAGAAGGCCAGGAGCGAAGCGGCGGGGATGGCCGAGGCGAAGCGCGAGGCGGAAGGCCTGCGTGCTCGGCTTGCATCCGAGCGCGAGCGGGCGAGGGAAGAGGAATCCCGCATCATGTCGGCGGCGAGGCAGAAGGTCCGCGAGGAGATACGCAAGGCGGAAGTGCAGCTTAGAGCCGTCACCGAGGAGCTTCGCAAGGAGAAGAAGATAGAAACGGTCCGGAAGGCGCAGACGGTGATCCGGGATTGGAAGGAAAAGGGTAAATCCGCGGAGGATGACCCCGTTGTCCGGGCGATGATCAGCAGGACCGCGCCGCTTCCCCAAGGAGCCGCTGTCTTTCCGGGCCGGAAGGTCTTCCTGGCCACTATCCACAAGGAGGGGGAGGTGGCTTCCGCCGCAGGCCCCGAAGACCGGGAAGTGGAGGTGCTGGCGGGAGGGATGAAGATGCGGGTCCCGCGCGACCAGGTGCGCGTCTTCCCGGCTGACACCCGGGCCATTGAAGGAAAAACTACCGGGAAGCCACGCCGCGGGGAGGAATCCGCGCCGGCGCTCTATCTGCAATCGCCGGAGAACACGCTCGACCTGCGTGGGGAATACGTGGACGATGCGCTCCCCGAGGTGGAGGCCTTCCTCGACCGTCTCTCCCTGTCCCAGTCGCCGCACGCATTCATCATTCACGGCCACGGCACGGGAGCGCTGAAGACGGCGGTCCGCAGACAACTGAAGGGATCGCCCTACGCGAAGCGGTTCTTCCCGGCCCCGCAGGAGCAGGGCGGCGACGGCGTCACGATCGTCGTTTTTTAGGGACGGTCCTGATAAATGGCAGGGTTGCCGGGACCGTCCCGGTTTTCGAGTTCTTAGGAACGTCCCGGTTCTAAGGTCGGAGTTTTTTTATGTCCCGGTTCTTAAATCCGAACCGGGATAAAAAGTTAATAGAAGCCCTTGCTTTTTAAACGTCCCCGTTTTTGTGATTGGAAGGCTTTCCATGCCTCGCGGACGAGCGCCGGGGAGGAAAACAGCTCGTGCCCGGTGAGGGCGAGCGCCCGGATCCCCTCCATCATTCCGTCGATCCCGGACCTGCTTCTTGTCGCCTCCTCGAAGGCGCGGGTGTGTATCTCGACTCTCTCCCCTCCCGATATCGGCATGTTCGGCTGGAGGGTCGGGACCGCGCGGGAGACGTTCCCGATGTCGGAAGACCCGCGGTTCCTGTTGACAGGCGCACCGCTCTCCTTGAGCCCCAGGGCGGATAGCGAGCGCCTGTAGGCGCCGGCCAGGACCGGATTCACCCTCATCGCGGAGAGCGTGTAAGGCCCTTCCTCCATTTTCAGACGGCAGCCGGTCGCCTTCGCCGCCCCTCTCGCGCACTCCTTGACGCGCCGGACCGCGTCCGACAGCTCGATGTCGTTCTCCCCGCGGACGTAGAAATATGCCTGCGCCCTCTCCGGGGAAAAGGAGGAGAACGCCGTCAAGGGCGTTTATGCCGTGCTCGGGATAGGCTGATGCGTGGGATGCCTTGCCCAGATAGGTGAATCGGATCTTGTGAAGCGCGAGGTACCCCTTCGCGACGTGACGGCGTGAGGAAGGATGAACCATCATGGCCGCGTCGATTCCCCGGAATAGCCCTTCCGCGATCATCTTCGCCTTGCCGTACCCTGTCTCCTCCGCGGGGGTCCCGAGGGCGACTACGCTGCCCGAACGGAAGCGCCCCGCCCCGAAGTCGGCCAGCACCGCGGCAGCGCAGGCGGAGGAAACCCCGACGATGTTGTGCCCGCATGCGTGCCCCAATCCCGGCAGGGCATCCATCTCGCACAGAAATGCCACCGAGGGCTTCCCTCTCCCGAATACGCGCACCGCGCGGAATGCCGTCTCCATCCCCGCGATCCCGCGCTCCACGCGGAATCCCCTGGACTCCAGAAAACCGGAGAGGGTTTCGGAAGTCCGGAACTCCTGCAGGCCAGGCTCCGCAAAGCCGGATATCGCCCGCAGCATCCGGACGGCGTCGGGACGCAGGGCTTCGGCTATCGACAGAATTTTTTTTCCTGGACGGTCCATATTACTGTAGCTTCGATGCGGCTGGTGCTATCTTAGCATACTCGGTCCTGCCCCCCGGGAAGTCGTTCTCCATATATAATTATTGAAATTATACGGGAAGAACGAGAGGCAAGCGAATGACGCGCTGGAAGTCCTTCACCATAGAGACGCGCCGTGAAGCGGTGGACGCCATCTCACACTTCTTCCTGGACCACGGGTCTCTGGGGATGGCCTACGACGAGCGGCTGTTCGGCCCGGACGGCGACCCCGCCGACCCCCTCCCCCCGCCCGAAGAGGTGACAAAGCTTACGGCGTATTTCCCCTGGGATGCCGACCTCCACGTTCTCAAGAAAGCGTTCATCGAGTTTCTCCCCGTCCTCGCAGAGTCGTTCGGCCGGGACGCCGGCTCGTTCGTTTCCGCGGCGGAGATCAGCGACTTCGGCTGGGCGGAAAAGTGGAAGGAATTTTTCCTGCCCCGGAAGGTGGGAAGGCGCCTTGTCGTCAGGCCGTCCTGGGAGCCCTACGAAGCCGCGGACGGCGAGGTCGTGCTGACGATCGACCCCGGGCAGGCGTTCGGCACCGGGACGCACGAGACCACCCGGCTGTGCCTGCAGTTTATCGAAGACGTCTTCGACGCCGACCCTCCACCAAAGAGGGTGCTGGACATCGGGACGGGGACGGGCATCCTGGGGATCGCCGCCGCCCGCCTGGGAGCCGGCTTTACGCTCGGAATCGACACCGACCCGAAGGCCGTCGAGGTGGCCGGGGAAAACGCCAGGATCAACGGCGTCGCCGATAGGTTCGACGCGACCTTCAACCCGCTTTCGACCGCCGAGGGGACCTACGATCTGGTGATGGCCAACATCATTGCCGAGATCCTCATCGACATGAAATCGGAGATCATCGACCGCTGCACCGGCGGCGCCATGCTGATTTTATCCGGGATACTCGACGAGAAGAGCGGCTGGGTGGAGGATGAGTTCCGGTCGGAAGGCCTCCGGACGATCGGGCGGAAAACCGACGGCCAATGGGCCGCCCTTCTCATGCGGCGCGACGCGCACTGAACCAAGAGACGGTGCGCTAGCGATGCCGACGTTCTTCGTGCAACGGAAAAACATCTCGGCCGACACGGCGGTCCTGTCGGGGACCGAGGCCGGGCACATGCTGCGGACCCTGCGCCTGCGGACCGGAGACGCGTTCTACGCATTCGACGAGGACGGGCGCCGGTACCGCATGCGGATCCTGGAATCGACATCGCGCTCGCTGCGCGCGGAAGTCCTGGAGACGTTTCCGCCCGAGCCGCCGCCCGACGTGGCGATCATCCTGCTGGTGGGGCTTCCCAAGGCGGACAAGATGGA
>JAENIX010000099.1 GCA_016844415.1 Actinomycetota bacterium
AAAAACTCTCCGTGTAAGGACGGTGCATCCGATGGTGAAGACGAGATTCGTCAAGGACATAAAGGAAGGGGAACAGGTGCGCGACCTGTTCCTGGTGGCAGGGAAGGCACAGTTGATGAGCAACGCGGGGAAGCCGTACCTGACGCTCGCCCTGCGAGACCGGACGGGGCAGTTCGAGGGGCGTGTCTGGGACCGCGCCGAGGAGATCGGAAAGCGGTTTGAACGGGACGACATCGTCGAGGTCGGCGGAACGGCGATCCAGTACCAGGGGCGGATGCAGCTCAAGGTGCACGACGTGCAGAAGACGGCGGGCGCCAGGCCTGACCTCGGGGATTTCCTCCCGGTGACTCGTCACGGGATAGAGCCTCTCTGGAAGAAACTGCAGGATCTCGTGGCGGGCGTCGCGGACGAGGACCTGCGCAGGCTCCTTGCGCATGTCTTCTCCGATTCGTGCGCATGTCTTCTCCGATTCGCCTGAAGCCGAGACGGCGCGGCGGTTCAGGCAGGCCCCCGGGGGCAAGAGCATGCACCACGATTACATCGGCGGGCTGCTGGAGCACACGGTGTCCGTTGCGGAAATATGCCGGTTTCTTTCCGCCCACTACGAAGGGGTGGACGGCGATCTCCTCGTCGCCGGTGCGCTCCTGCACGACATAGGCAAGGTGGAGGAGCTTGCGTACGAGGGGACGTTCGACTACACCGACGAGGGCCGGCTGCTCGGCCACCTGTACATGGGCGCCGAATGGATCTCCAGCGAATGCGACGGGCTCGGAGGGTTCCCGCCGGGGAAAAAGATTCTGCTCAAGCACATGATCCTCTCCCACCACGGGGAGCTGGAATACGGCTCGCCCAAGCGGCCCAAGACGCTCGAGGCGATAATCCTGCACTTCGTCGAGAACATGGACGCCAAGGCCAACGCCTTCACCGAGGCGATGGCGGACCTGCGGGAAGGCGCGCGCTGGACGGAGTACAGCCGGATGTTCGAGCGGTATCTCTTCTCGGGAAAATTCGAATAGCGGCGAAAGACCGCTTTCGGCTCACCCCACCTCGGCGAAGGGGCGGAGGCGGAAAGCCACCCCCTCGATCGACTCGGCCAGACGGCGGACGGCGTCGTGGTCGAGGCCGGGCAGGGCAACGGCGGTGGCGACGACCGACGGGACGTGCTTCGGCGCCTCCCGGAGGAAATCGAGAATCGCGGGGAACGACGCGGGACCGTAACGGTTGGGACAGATGCGTGCATATGTACCGGCGTCGGGGGCGTTGAGGGAGACCGAGAGCGCGTCCACGAGCCCGGAAAGCTCCGGCAGCACGTTCCTGCCGTGCACAAGGTTGGCAAGCCCGTCGGTGTTGATCCGGACCTTCGCGCCCCTGGCCTTGAGGACCTTCGCCATCTCCTTCACGTCCGTAAGCCGCAGCAGCGGCTCCCCGAACCCGCAGAAGACGATCTCGTCGTACCGCGCCGGATCGCCGACCTCGGCGACGACCTCCGCCGCGGAAGGCTCTCCCGGCAGCTTCAGGTAGTGCCCCTTCACGTGATAGTCGTCCCGCTTCGCGCAGAAGGTGCAGGCGTTCGTGCACCGGTTGGTGATGTTCAGATACAGGGAGTCGCGGATCCTGTAGGAGACGCGGACCTCCTCCTCCGACGGGATACGGAAGATCTGCAGCGCATTGAGCGTCGTAACACGCCCGACGTCCTCCGGCGCGAGCCCCTTGATCTCGGCGATTTTGCGCGCCACCAGCGGGACGTAAGCCGGTTCGTTCGTCTTCCCCCTGTGGGGCAGCGGCGTAAGGAACGGGCAGTCGGTCTCCACGAGAAGTTTCTCCAGCGGGATCTTCCGAACCGCCTCCGCCTGGGTTTCCGAGCCTTTGTATGTGATCGCGCCGGGGATCGATATGAGGAAGTTCATCCCGATGGCCCTGCGCGCCATCTCGTAGTCTCCGGAAAAGCAGTGGATGATCCCTCCGACCTCGGCGGCGTTCTCCGCGGCGAGCGTGGAAAGGATATCGTCGTGGGCGATCCGGTCGTGGACGATGACCGGCAGGTTTCTCCGCCGGGCCAGCCGGATCTGCTCGCGGAAGGCGGCCCGCTGCGCGTCGCGCGGGGAGCGGTCGCGGAAGAAGTCGAGGCCGGTCTCGCCGATCCCCACCACCTTGTCGCACCGTGACAGCTCGTCGAGACGCGCGAGGATGGTTTCGGAAAAATGGGAAGCGCCGTGGGGATGAAGCCCGACGGCGGCGTACACGCCCGCGTGCCGGTGGGCAATACCTACGGCCTTCTCGCAGCTCTCCGGGTGGATGCCGATCGTGACGATGCGGGAGACCCCCGCTTCGCGCGCGCGGCGGACGACGTCGCCTTCCGCGTCGCAGAGCGGCTCAATGTCCAGGTGTGCGTGCGTATCGAAATACATCTAGCGGTGCCTTATTGCGCGGATATCGCCGCGTTGGGTCCCCTTCGGCTGCGCCGCCTCGGAGGGGGGCTCCGTTCGTGGCTCGCCGTGCGGTCGTTCCCAAATCGCCGGCTGCGCTTCGGCCTCATGGGGCTGCTGGCGATGAGGCCGCGCAGAGAGAGGGCCGATGCGCCGCTTCCGGCGAGCTGCCCGACAGGGGCGTACCTCACTTCGCCCCCCTCCTGCGGCGGCTCCGCCTGCCCCCCGGAGCGCAAAGCGCGGAGGCGGCCCGGCCCCCACGCGGCATGCGCCTTCCGTTGATGGCGGGCATCGCCAAAGTTGCAGGTTCCCTGTCATCGCTGGATGACGCAGCGGGGGCTTCCGCGCAGCGGCGTATGTAGCGGAGGGATAGATTGCGTCGAAGCGAAATCCGCAGCGAGCGGGCGCAGGTCGCGAGCGTAGCTGCGAGGAAGTCCCCCGCGAGGAATCCGGCGTAACCAGGGAACGTAGCGCTTGCACGGCCTTACTCTTCGATGCGCGGGAACGCGACGGCGGACTTCGGCAGGGTGACGCCGGACCGGAGTCCGCCCCACGCTCCGGCCGCGGACAGGTTCGCCGCGGCGACCCGCCCGTCGCACCCGAGCGCCTCCCACATCCGCTGCGCCGCGCCCGGCACGAAGGGCGCCGTCAGCAGCACGGATATCCGGGTGGCCTCCAGGATGTTGTACAGGACCGCGCCCAGCCGGACCCGCTTCGAGGGATCCTTTGCCAGCGCCCACGGCGCCGACGCGTCGACGTACCGGTTCGCGGCCTTCACGAGGTCCCAGATGGCGGTGAGCGCGTTGTGGAACTCCACTTTTTCCATCGCCGCGTCCGCGGCGCGCACGGTTTCGGCGGCCCTTGCGATGAGCGCGAGATCCTCCTCTCCGGCGGGGGAGGGGGAGGGCACCGTCCCGGCGAAATACTTCCCCAGCATCCCGAGCGTCCTGTTGAGCAGGTTTCCGAAGTCGTTGGCGAGGTCGGAGTTGATCCGGTGCACGAGCGCCTTCCGCGAGAAGTCCCCGTCGGACCCGAACGGCACCTCCCGCAGCAGGAAGTACCGGAAGGCGTCCGCGCCGTAGGTCTCCACCATCTCATAAGGGTCCACGACGTTCCCCAGCGACTTGCTCATCTTCTGCCCCTCGACGGTCCACCAGCCGTGCGCGAATACGCCGAGAGGCGGGGCCACCCCCGCAGACATGAGGAACGCGGGCCAGAAGACGGCGTGGAACCGCAGTATGTCCTTCCCCACCATGTGTATGTCGGCCGGCCAGAAGGTGTCGAACATCTCCCCGCCGTCCGGGTATCCGACCCCGGTGATGTAGTTTGTGAGGGCGTCGTACCAGACGTAGATCACGTGCCCGGGATGGCCGGGGACCGGGATCCCCCACGAAAGGGAAGTGCGCGAAACCGAGAGGTCGTTCAGCCCCCCCTCGACGAAGGAGACGACCTCGTTCCGGCGGCTCTCCGGCCGGATGAAAGAAGGGTTCCTGCCGTAATAGTCCAGCAGCGGCCGCTGGTACTTCGAGAGCCGGAAGAAGAAGGAGGGCTCTTTCCGCCGCTCGGCGGGCCGCCGGCACTCCGGGCACTTCCCGTCGACCAGCTGCAGGTCGGTCCAGTACGACTCGCAGGGGGTGCAATACCATCCCTCGTATTCGCCGAGATAGATGTCCCCGTTGCGCAGCGATTTAAGGAAGAGCCCCTGGACGGAGGCGTAGTGCCTGGGCTCGGTCGTGCGGATGAAGTCGTCGTTGGTGATGTCGAGCGCCGGAGTCAGCCCCTGGAACCGCGTGACCACCCGGTCGGCAAGCTCTCTTGGAGTCACGCCCTGCTGCGTGGCGCTCTTCTGCACCTTCTCTCCGTGCTCGTCGGAGCCGGTGAGGAAAAAGACCTTCTGCCCCTTCATCCGGTGGTACCGCGCGAGCGCGTCGCAGGCGATCGTGGTATATGCATGTCCGATGTGGGGGACGTCGTTGACGTAGTAGATCGGCGTCGAGATGTAGAACGTGGGCTTCACGAGGCCCCTTCCTCCTCGTCGCCGAACCGGAAGGAGAGGTCGTCGCCCTCGCCGACATCGGTCATGGGGGGAGGCGCTCCGGAACCAGCGGCGCAGGTTTCGCACGCCTTGCCCCTGGCCCGGTTGTAGGACTCGTGCTCGTAGATGAGGCAGCACATCAGGCGTCCGCAGACCCCGGAGAGTTTCGCTGGATTCAGCGCGAGCTTCTGGTCCTTGGCCATCTTGACCGTGATCGGCTCGAAGTCGGACAGGAACGAGGCGCAGCACAGGTTCTTGCCGCAGGGCCCGATCCCCCCGATCATCCGCGCCTCGTCGCGCACGCCGATCTGCCGCATCTCGATGCGCGTCCGAAGCTCGTGGGCCAGGTCCTTGACGAGTTCCCGGAAGTCGATGCGCCCGTCGGCCGTGAAGTAGAAGACCGCCTTGCTCCTGTCGAGGAGGACTTCCGTGCGCGCCAGCTTCATGGGGAGAATCCTGGCCTCGATCCGCTTCATGCAGAAGGAGTGCGCATCCGCCTCCCGCCGGGCGTTCTCCTGGTGGGCGCGGATGTCGTCGGCGGTGGCCGCCCTTACGATCCTCGAGTACGGGGACTTTTCGCCGGGGGGGGAGTAGGAGTCCACACGCTGGACGACCTCGCCCAGCACCGCCCCGCGCTCGGTCTGCACGACGACGTAATCGCCACGGCTGACCGCGGTCCAGGTGCAGTCGTAGTGGAACGTCTTGCAGACTCCGCGAAGCCTGACTCCCGCAAGATCCATATGCAATCAATCCTTTCCATGCAGGCCAAATAAAAATG
>JAENIX010000100.1 GCA_016844415.1 Actinomycetota bacterium
GCATTCGCTTCATCTCTCCCTGTTCATACCCCCTGTGGGCACTACAGAATATATCGCAATAATGTTACATCTTCTTTAATCTTGCAAGTAATTACGGGGGTTTTCCCCCGAACGGGGGGACAATTTCAGGAAAAAAAACCTTCCATCACGATTTAATCGGGAATCGGGTCTTTCGAAGCCGGAATGCCGCCGGTGTGACCACCGGGGTGCGATGGTGATGTTCCCGTGGCGGTGGGCGGGTTGTCAAGCGTTTCACGCACTATACGCGCGAGAGCAATCGGGGAGAAGGGTTTCTGAATAATGGTGGTGTCGGGGGGCAACTCCTTATCTTTTTCGTGTTCGCTACCCGGGTAGCCGGACATGAACAGGACCCTGACCCCCGGGCGCAGATCGGTTGCCCTCCGGGCAAGCTCGCGTCCGTTCATCAGCGGCATCACGACATCCGTAAGAATCAATTTGATATCTATCTCTTTCTTTTTGAGGATTTCAAGCGCTTCCCCTCCGCCTCCTGCGCCAAGAACCGTGTACCCTTGTTCCATAAGAACTCTCTTGACCAATCCGAGGACGATCTCCTCGTCTTCCACGACAAGGATGGTTTCCGTCCCGGTCAGGGGTTTAAGGGATCCTTTCGACGCCTCGCCCTTTTCCTCCTTCACCATAACCATGGGGAACCAGATCCGAAACGTCGTTCCTTTTCCCACCTCGCTCGTCACATCGATGTGGGCGCCGCTTTGCTTGACGACCCCGTAGACCGAAGGCAGGCCGAGCCCGGTCCCCTTTCCGACCTCCTTCGTTGTAAAGAACGGCTCGAAGAGGTGGGACAGCGTTTCCTTGCTCATCCCGCATCCCGTATCCTGGACCGTCAGCGCCACATAGTGCCCCGGCTTCAGTGGCCGGTGGTTCTGCGCGAAAGACTCGGTCACCATCGCGTTTGCAGCGGAAATGTATAGCGACCCCCCCTGGGGCATCGCGTCCCGGGAGTTCGCCGCAAGGTTCAGAAGAATCTGTTCGACCTGCAAGGGATCCACCCTGACTTTCCAAAGCCCCGACTCCGATTCCGTGGTCAGAGTGATATCCTCTCCGATCAATCGGCGGAGCATCTTCGCCATTCCAATGACGATCTCGCCCAGATCCTGCACCTTGACCATAAACACCTGCTTCCTGCTGAAGGCCAGGAGCTGGCGGGTAAGCATGGCGGCGCGTGATCCCGCTTTGTGGATTTCCTCGACCATCTGCCGCGTCGTGTCGCCGGAGGACTGGCGGTGTAGCATGAGTTCGGAATACCCGAGAATCGTCGTCAGGAGGTTGTTGAAGTCGTGGGCGATCCCCGCCGCAAGCTGGCCTATCGCCTCCATCTTGCTCGCCTGATGGAGCTGGTGCTGGAGTTTCTTCTGCTCGGTTATATCCTCCAGCACGGCACGGCACTCCTGCCCGGACTTGGAGAACGCGGCCTCGATTCGCACCGAGAGCGGGGTGTTCCCTTCCCTGAGGAGGTTCACCTCGCAGATATTTTTAGCGCCACCCTCGAATATTTTCTTGAGAAAATCGTTGAAGGCGGGACGATCGCCATCGGAAACGATTTGCTGGATGTGCAGGTTTTTCAGACGGGAGCGGTTTTTCCCCAGGAGGCTGACCGCGGTGAGGTTCGCGGAAAGGATCTTCCCCTCGTTGTCGAGGGTCAAATATCCCACCGGGGCAAAATCGTATAGGTCGGTGTACCTTGCCAGCCCCGCCTCGATCTCCGCGTTGGCCCGCCGAAGCTCCTCGTTCACCATCTCCAGTTCGATCTGGTGGACCGACAGTTCGTGGAGCAGCTTCTCGGCGTCCGCCTTAGACGAAAGCCGGCCGGTGCTTGCCCTGACTTTCACCAGCTTTTCTTCCGCGCGGCGCCGGAGTTCGGCGGGATCCGCCGGCCTGTTACTGGCTTTGCTCATGAATTTCCCGCCTTTTTTTCCCCGGAATCATGGGCCTTTTCGGCGCCTTTCCCCGCCGGCATCCGGACTTCGATTTCGGTGTTGGACCCATACCATTTCATGAGCGTCCCGTTGGCGTCCCGGATCGGCACGGCATGCGCCCTGAACGACCGGTATGCGCCGTCCTTGCGGCGGATGCGGAACATGCTGATGAAATTCGTGCGGGACGATACCGCCGCGCCCCATTCCGCCTTGACCCGCTCGCGGTCTTCCGGGTGGAGCTGCCGGAGCCAGCCGTATCCATGCTGTTCCGGTTCCGGAACCCCGGTGTACTCGATCCATTGTCGGCTGAGATAGTCGCAGGCGCCTTCGGGGAGGCAGCTCCAGAACATGTGGGGAAGGGATTCGGTCAATTGCCGAAGCTGCGATTCTTTTCCCTGCAGCTCCGCCTCCAACGTTTTCGCCGCGGTGATGTCGCTGAAGGTGACCACGACGCCATCGATCCGGTTTTCCACCGTCCGGTAGGGAAGAATGCGCACCGCGAACCAGCTCCCGTCGCGAGCCATGACCTGCTTCCCGGAAAACATCAGGGTCCGAAGTACCTCCCGCGCATCCTCGATCAGATCGGGGTAGAGAAGGTTGGACACTATGTCGGCAAGCGGGCGGCCCACGTCGCCCTGGATCAGATTGATGATCCTGGTAGCCCGGGCGGTGAACCGCCGCACGTGAAGCTCGTTGTCCAGGAAAACGGTGGCGATGTCCGTGCTGTCGAGCAGGTTCTTTATGTCGCTGCTCGCGCGCGTGAGGTCCTCTACCCGGGACTGCAACTCGGCGTTGACCGTCTGGAGCTCCTCGTTCATGGACTGCATTTCTTCCGCCGAAGTGGACAGCTCTTCGTTGGTGGACTGCAGCTCCTCGTTTGCGGACTGCAGCTCCTCGTTGATGGATTTGAGCTCTTCCCGCGAAGTCTGCATTTCCTCACGGGCAACCAGCAACTCTTCCCGGGTTTGCCGGAGCTCACACTCCAGCTCAGCTGCACGGGCGCCGCGGACAGGTTCAGGTTTGAGGCGGCCGGACGCTTTTCCGGGCGCTTTCTTCGTTCCGGGGGATGCAACCACGTCCGAAAACACGATCATCACCGTTCCCTTGAGCGCTTCCGGCTCCTCGATGGCCTGGACGGTAAGGTCGACCGCCTGCACTTCGCCGTTATTCTCCACTTTCACGTTTCTGCGGGTGACCGCGGGTTTTTGCCGGAGCGCCTTCTGAAAGGCGTCCGCCAGTGCGTTGCGCAGCCCTTCGCGGGCCATCGCGTAAATGTTCCAGTTGGCCTTGCCGGCCGCCGGCTCCAGGTATTTGCCCGTCTTCCCCCTGATGTAGAGGATGTCGCCCTTGTCGTTGGCAAGCACGGAGGCCGGGGAAAACCGCTGGAGGAGCAACTGGTCCACCTGCGACTGCAGGTTGACGGACGACTTCTGCACACGGGGCTGATGTTCCGGCACCGCGGGAAAGAATGTGACCGGAAACTCGACCGGTTCGGCCTGCGCGGAATCGTCGATCCGCCGGTAGATTCTCGATTTGCCGTTCAGCGGGGCGAACAGGCCGGTGAAGCCGCCGACGCTCTCGGCACTGCCCAGAACCAGGATGCCGCCGCGATTAAGGCTGTAGTAGAACAGCGGCAGAAGCTTTTTTTGCAGTTCCGGCTCGAGATAGATGATCAGGTTCCGGCAGGAGAGGATGTCCAGCTTGGTAAAGGGTGGTTCCATGACCAGGTTCTGCGGCGCGAAGATGATCTTCTCCCGGATCTCCTTCCCGGCCCGGTAGGAGTTCCCTTCTTTTACGAAGAACCGGCTCAGGCGATCCGGCGATACATCCCCTGCGATATTGGCGGCGAAGAGGCCCTGGCGGGCCTTGCCGATGGCGTCGCGGTCCAGGTCGGTGGCGAAGATCTGCAGCGAGAAGTTTCCCTTGGGACGGAACTTGTCCAGCGCTTCCCTGAAAACGATGGCCAGGGAATACGCTTCCTCCCCCGTCGAGCAGCCGGGCACCCACGCTCGCACCACCCGCCCGTCCGGGCGGCTCGCGAGGAGTCCCGGGATGACCTGGGTCTTCAAACGCTCCCACATTTCCGGATCGCGGAAAAAACTCGTCACGCCGATCAGCAGTTCCTTGAAGAGGATCTCCAGTTCCTGGGGATTCTCCTGCAGGAACCGGACGTAGTCGGCGATATTGTCGATCTGCTGGAGGCCCATTCGCCGCTCGATCCGGCGGTACAGCGTGCTTTTCTTGTACAGGGAAAAGTCATGGCCGGTCTGCGCCCTGAGCAGCGTCAGGATCTTTCCCAGGGCGCCCCGGGCAATGTCCTCCAGGACGCGCCTGGGTTTGATGAGGGGAGTGTGCCGGAAATAATCGACGATCATCCGGGGCAGCTCTTCGGCCGGAGCCACGAAATCGGCGAGCCCGGCATTGACGGCGCTGCGGGGCATGCCGTCGAATTTCGCCGTCGCCGGATCCTGCACCAGCACCACCCCGGTCTTTTCCTTGATGGCCCGAAGCCCCATCGTGCCGTCGCTGCCCATTCCCGACAGGATCACGCCGACTCCGAGCTCCTGCTTGTCTTCCGCCAGGGAACGGAGAAAGAAATCGATCGGCTGACGCAGGCCGCGGGGCGCCACCGGATCAAGCAGGTGCAGCACCCCGCGCAGGATGGACATGTTCTTGTTCGGAGGGATCGCATAGACGCAATCCGGCCTCACCTTCAGGCGGTCCTTTACCTGGAAGACTTTCATGCCGGTGGCGCGCTGGAGCAGTTCCGGCATCACGCCCTTATACGTCGGGTCAAGGTGCTGGACGATGACAAAGGCCATGCCGCTTCGCGGCGGCACGTTCTTCAGGAACTGTTCCAGGGCCTCCAGCCCTCCGGCGGAGGCGCCGATACC
>JAENIX010000002.1 GCA_016844415.1 Actinomycetota bacterium
GCTGGTGCCGGAGATGACCTACGAGGGGATGGAGATCAGCGGCGGAGAGATGGCTTCCGAGGCGTATTTCAGGATGGGGGAGATCTCCGATCCCGCGGAGCTGGCCAAGCTGCGCCAGGCGCTGCTGGACTACTGCCGGCAGGACACCCTGGGCCTCGTCCGGCTGGTGGAGAAGTTGCGAACCATCCGGTAGTTCACTCCTGGCTTCACCTATACGCCCGGTCGGGACATCCCCGGCTGGTATTCCCCTTGCAATTTATCCACACAAAACGTGATTCCCTGAGGAAACCTGATGTTTTTAGGGAAATGCAGGACGGGTCTCGGACTCCCAGTGTCCGGAAAGAGTACTGACAAAGAGCGCACGCATTCATCTCGTTTCAAGGAAACTGCGAAGCATTGACAGGGAACAAGCGTTTCGATAACCTCGAATCAGAGCATATCCCCCCTGTTTCCTCGGAGACAGGGCGCGAGGCCGCGCCGTTTGGTGCGGCCTCTGCTTTTTCCCCTCCCGCAAAATGTTGACCAACATCTATGTTGACGGATTTAATCTTTATTACGGGGCTCTGAAGGGGAGCCCTTATAGGTGGTTGGATCTAAACCGGCTCTGCAGCTTGCTGCTTCCCAGGTTTACGATCAATCGGATCAAATACTTCACTGCGAGGGTCCGTGCCCGTAGTGACGACCCAGGGCAACCGGGGAGACAGGAGATTTATTTCAGGGCGCTGAGGACCCTTCCAAATGTGGAAATTATATTCGGACATTTTTTGACCAATGTCGTCAGCATGCCACTTGCCGGGTGCGAACCAGGAAATCAGAAATATGTCAGTGTCATTAAAACGGAAGAAAAAGGTTCCGATGTCAACTTGGCGACCCATTTGCTTTACGACGGATTTAAGGGAAATTTTCAATCGGCGGTTTTGATCACAAACGATTCGGATCTGTTGGAACCGATTAAGGTCATAAGGAGTGAAATGAATGCGCATATTGGGATATTGAATCCTCATGCGGCACCAAGCCGGGCACTCATCAAGCATGCTTCGTTTATAAAACAAATTCGAAGGGGGGTGCTGTCGGCGAGCCAGTTCCCCTCGCAACTGCGCGACGACAAGGGAGTCTTTCATAAGCCTCCGGCCTGGTGATCGCGAATCTGGAAAAAATGCGGGGGATGGAGGGGTAGGACGCTATGCAATCCTTCGGCGTGCTTTCGATGGAACGACATGGACTTCGAGCTTGCAACCCACCGCTTGGGCATACTTTTTCAGCGTGGCCAGGGTAGGCGAATGCCGGTTGTCCGACAGGGCGGTTTCCAGGCGGGTGACTGCCGGCGGCTTGGTCCCCATCTTTTTCGCTACATCCGATTGGGTCAAGCCTGCCCGCCGGCGGGCCAGCAGTAATTCCCGGAGCAAGGTATATTCCGTTTCCAATTCAGCGTAAGCCCCCTTGAATTCCGGATCCCGCTTCCATGCATCGACCATCTGGCGATGTGTTTTTATGGATGCTTTTCTGGTCATGATTTGCAGACCTCCCTCTGCCTCCTGCGGGCGATAGCCAATTCCCGCTTCGGTGTTTCGTTCGCCTTCTTGATAAACGAATGCAATATGATGATCTTCCTTCCCACCTTGGTGCAGTAGAACACCCTGGCGATTCCCTCGCGCCCGCGTGGTCGCAGTTCGAAAAGTCCGCCCCCCATTGCCCGTGAATGAGGCATGCGAAGTTCGAGTCCGAACTCCTCCAGCAATTCGGTCAGCCGGGCATACGACGCCCGTATCCCGACCGGCAACACATCGATCTCCAGCCTGACATCTTCGCTGTAGTAATCGATCGTCCAGGACATGATCGATACATAACATATATGTTATGCCACCACAAGGGTAATCTTGCCAACCTGATGGAGCCGTTTCGTCGCCGGGACGTATACCACTGGTGGGTGGTGGGGGAGATCTCCGATCCCGCGGAGTTGGCCCGCCTGCGCAAGTCGCTATTGGACTACTGCCGCCAGGACACCCTGGGGCTCGTACGGCTGGTGGAGAAGTTGAGGGCCAATCTTCACTAGATATATCTGTTTCAACGTCTGCTGAAAATAACTTGTATAATGAAATCAAATCTGCTATTTTCATCTTGTGTGGTTCTTTCAACAAACGTTGAAATAGGTGAATGAGATGAAATTTTCCACGGAAGAGCTGGAGCGGAAGGCAGCAGAGGCGTTACAATCCAGCCTGCAAGGCGTCCCTTTCATCGAGATACAAGGCACCGAAAAGAAGTGCGACTTCGGCGGCTATCGGGCCGACCTGGTGACGACCGTCAGTACTCCAGCCGGGCCCCGGTATTTCGTCGCCGAGGTCAAATCGGTGGGACAGCCCCGCGCGGCGCGCGAAGCGGTCAATCAACTCTGGCGCTTCCGTGAGAATCGACCCGATATCGTTCCGGTCTTCATTGCGCCTTATATCTCTCCTGTGTCTGCGGAGCTCTGCAAACAGGAGAGTACGAACTATCTGGATCTCGTCGGAAATTGCCGGTTGGCCTTCGATAATGCGTTTATCGAGCGGGAAGGAAGACCGAACCTGTTCGCTGAGAAACGTGACCTGCGTTCGTTGTACTCGCCAAAGTCTTCGCGGGTGTTGCGGGTTCTTCTGGCGAATCCCGGCAAGGCATGGAAGATCCAGGATTTGGCGAAGGAGGCGGAAGTTAGCCTGGGACTTTCCTCCAACGTGAAAAAGCTCTTGGAGGATCGTGAGTGGATCCGGAAAACGGAAGATGGTCTGATGCTTATCGAACCGGAGAAGTTGCTGGCGGAATGGGCGGTGAACAACTCTTTACGAAAGAACCGGGTCCAAGATTCCTATTCGAGCGAACCGATTCCCGACATGGAGGCCGGCATGCCGAAGGTTGGAGTATATATGCCGATGTCTGCTATCGCGACCTTTTGCGGGAAATGGAAGATTACGGAGTTCGCATTATTTGGCTCTGCGCTGCGTGACGATTTCGACGTTGCAAGTGATATCGATCTTCTGGTGACCTTCGCCCCCGATGTCGAATGGAGCTTGTTCGACCACGTCAGGATGAAAGCGGAACTGGAAGAGCTCCTGGGAAGGAAGGTGGACCTGGTCAACCGGAGAGCGCTGGAGAAAAGCGATAACTGGATCCGTCGGAAAGTCATTCTCGAAACCGCGCGGGTGATCCATGCCGCATGAGGACGCCACGCTCCTCGATATCAGCCGGGCGGCTGAATATATCCTCGAGTTCGCCAAGGGGATGGACAAAGCTTCGTTTCGGGTTGACCCGAAGACCCAATCGGCTGTTTTGCATCAGCTCATGATCCTGGGCGAAGCCGTCAAGCGTCTTTCGTCGGCCTATCGGACGCGCCACGGGGGGATTCCCTGGCCGCTTATGGCAGGCATGAGGGACCAGTTGATCCATGCCTATGATGTCGTTGACGTGGATGAGGTCTGGAATACGGTCGAGAAAGATATCCCGGAACTGCTATCCCTTCTGAAGCCGCTCGTGTCATCTCTCAAGGGATAGTTTTCAAGGGGGAATAGGCCAAGCTGCGCAAGGACTTGCTGGATTATTGCCGGCAGGACACCCTGGGCCTCGTCCGGTTTATGATTGACATTTGAAATATATTCTTGCATATTGTGACTTGCAAGATGTTCTTGCCTGCCTGTGCATGTCTGGCCGGGAAGAGACCGAAAGGAGGTTTGTTTCATGGCCAATGAAAACCCTCGAGACTTTTATCGAATGGTTGGCGAGCGGATAAAAGCAGCCAGGGAAGCATTAGATATGAACCAGAAAGAACTCGCCGAGAAACTTGGCTTCAAGGATCGGCAAACCTTGTCTGTAATAGAGTCCGGTGCGAGAAAAGTTTCCTCCGCCGAGCTTGTCACCATCATAAAAGTGCTACGGAAGGATCTCGAATACTTTACTGATCCCTTTCTCCTTGTCGGCGAGGGGGTCTTCAGCTGGCGGGCGCAGGCGCAGCCAGCAATTCTCGATAACTTTGAAGAAAAGGCGAGAGTATGGATAGCTACCTATAGAACCCTAGGGACTGGACTCGGCGAGCCTTTTAATCCATTAGGGTTCCGATTAAAGCTGTCAGAAAGAAGTTCCTTTGAAGATGCCTGGAACGCCGCCGAAGAACTTCAAAGGAAATGGAATTTGGGTGAAACACCTGCCAATAATCTTCTTGGGATCGCCGAAGACAAATTGGACATCCTGGTGCTTTATGTCGATGTCGAGAGGGGGACATCCATCTCGGGAGCGGCATGTCACCTGCCCGAATTCAGTACGATCCTCATCAATCGTAGGGAACCCGACGGGAGGAAACATTTCGATTTCGCACATGAATTATTCCATGTTCTTACTTGGAAAGAGATGCCGCCTGAACGCCTGGACAAGGATAACCCGCTGGAGCGAAAGGGCAAGAGAGTAGAACAATTGGCGGATAACTTTGCCGCAGCTCTCCTGATGCCACGTCATGTCGTTACGAAACGATGGAGCGAGCGCGGCAAAAAAGAAATCCATGAATGGATCAACCGGACGGCAACCGATTTCGGCGTAACCGCGAAAGCACTCTGCTATTGGCTTATGAATCTCAACCTATTATCAATTAAAGAAAGGCAATCTATCGAAGAGGACCGCCTGATTTGGAACGGGCGAACACCGGTAGAAAGAAATCTACCGAGCATTTTTTCGGGAAAATTTATGCACCGTATCAAGAAAGCCATGGATAAAGGCTTGTTATCGGAAAGGCGAGCTGCAAGCCTGCTCGGCCTCTCACTGGAAGAGCTCTGGAAAGTTTTGGAAGGTTACCGCTTTGTATAAGGCCGACGATTAATCGGCCGGCGATCAGGCATGATCACGCGCGGCGGCCTCATCCTTCTCGACACGTCAGCCATAATCGAAGCAAACAAACTCAAATTCTGGAATGCGTTGAAAAAAGGTTTCCAATTGGAAACCGTGCGGAAATGTATTGATGAAATCAAAGCCGGGAACTTTCGAGGTGGGACTCGTATCAACATCGATGTAAACCGCTTGGCGAAGGGCATCGTTGTTCGCGAAGTTAATCGTGAAATATTAACGCCCGCCGTGCTGGCAAGCGATGGCAAACTTGGCCATGTGGATCTCGGCGAACGGGATCTAATCGCTTACGCATTCTCGCGCCCCGAAGGGAGTCCTTCTTAACGCCACAACAAAACGCCACTACAATCATGCTGTAATTTACGAGTGGGATGAGCGGAAACGGAAGGTTTACTATGCCGCGATCAAAAATCGTTAGATACACAAGCAGGGAAATGGAAGAGAAGATCCGCCGGGGTGAAGACCGCACCGATTGGGCGCGGGTCAAGGCGATGAAAGACGAGGACATCGTTATTGACGAGGACGCGCCAGAACCCACGGCGGAGCAGTGGGCCAAAGCCATCATCACCGATCGCAGGCCCCCGAAGAAGAACATCACCCTTCGGATCGACCCGGATATCATCGACTGGTTCAAGGCCAAGGGGAAGGGCTACCAGACGCGGATGAACGCGGTGCTGCGCGCCTACATCGGGTTGCAACGCAAAGGCCACCGTTCGGTCGCAGCCCTTCAGCGACGGTCGGTGGAACAGGGAACCGACAGGATCTCTTCTGAAGAGATCGATGCGGAGATCGGGGCGGTCCGGGAAAAGCGCCGCCGTTGAACATCGTCCTGGACCGATACCGGAAGCAAACCGCCCGCTAAGGACGGACGATGCGGAAGGACGGGTCGGAGATCGATTCCCCCTTGCAGACGGGACATCGGCCCGGGGACTTGAGCCGCTCCCGTTTCCGGAACACGAATCCACATCCCCGACATTCGGCAGGAACCTGGGCCAGTCGGCATCCCTCTGCGTGGAGACTTTTCTGAAGGTGTTCCAGGTGATTCGCGATCTCCTTTTCCGGCTTTCGGATGGCAAAGGAAATCTCTATCGCGGTATGAGGACCTACCTTTCTCCAGGATGGCGCGGATCTGACGCCTTACAGTTTCTTTTTCTTCGAAGGGGGTTGGCGGTTTCGCCGCTGATTTTCTGTCCATAACAAACACTATGCCATCATTCGACGTGCTTTCGTCCTCGTCCGGTTTACAGCAACCCTTGATTGCATAAATACGGAATATCAGTTAAGCTGCATTACGGAATATCTGCTTGGAGGTGCTCCATGAAAGAGAATATCGTCGTTTCCGGGAGAGGGCAGATTACCCTGCCGGCGTCCATGCGGAGACGCCTCGGGATCAAGGCGGGGGGTGTCCTGGTGATCGAAGACCGCAAAGGTGAGGTGGTGCTTCGGCCGGCGGCCGTTGTGGAGTTGGACACCTACACGGACGAAGAGATCGCCCAATGGGAGCGGGAAGACCGGCTTGCTCCGGGTGAGCGGTCCGGCATCTTGAAGAAGCTGGGTCGTAAGCGTTGATCCGTATTTTCCTTGATTCGAACGTGTTGTTTACGGCCGCTCACAACCCGGAAGGGAAGGCCTCTCTTGTCATCGAACTGGCTGCGAGGGGTAATTGGGAGGTTGTTAGCAGCCCGTATTGCCTGGCGGAAGCGCAGTTGAACCTGGAACGGAAGCATCCTGCGGCCCTTGGACGGTTGCCTGAGATTCTCCGGGCTGTCCGCCTTGTCCCTGATGTGGCGGGAGAACGGTGCGCGCTTTCACTTCCGGAGAAGGACCGGCCTGTATTCGCCGCGGCGCAACGATGCAAGGCAACGCATTTTCTCACTGGGGATCGACGCCATTTCGGTCCCTACATGAACAAGCCGAAGGATACGACGGGGATCGTCGTTCAAACCATCGGAGATTTCCTCATGGATATGCAGATATGAAAATGCCCGCTCTCTAACCGTCGCGAATGCTCTTGTGTCACAATAAGAAATGATGTTACAATGTGTCACATGTGAATATCTAAAGAGGAAAAAAGGGAGCGAGGCATGAAAACCCTGAATGTCCGCGAGGCCAGGAAATCGATGACAAATATCGATAAAATCCTCGAAAAGGAAGGGGAAATAACGATTACGCGGCGGGGGGAGCCGATCGCTCGACTGTCTTCCATGGGACGCAGGAAAGGCATCCCTTCACACCGAGGCCTGCGCGAATCGATCGCCCGGCAGAAAGCGCAAAGCGAAACGCTGGTAAGGGAAGACCGGGACGGGCGGGGATGAGGGGGAGCGTGGGATGAGCATCGTCTATTTCGACACGAGTGCACTTGCCAAGTGGTACCTCCCCGAGAAGCGCTCCGACGATGTGGAAGTGTTCCTTCGTGAGAACGGTCCGGTCCATATCAGCGGGCTGACCGTGGTGGAGATGCGAAGCCTCCTTTCGAGGCGCCGCCGGGAAGGTCACGTCGATGCCAAGTCGGAGGCCCGGGCGTTCGCGACGTTCGAAGAGGACATCCGTAAGGGGTTCCTAATCTGTCATACGCTACCTGCAGATCTTCCGCGCGGGGCTGCTTCCCTTATATCGATCCTGCCGGACGTCCCGTTAAGGACGCTCGACGCGCTGCACCTGGCGATGGCGAGGGAAATCGACGCCCAAGTGATCGCCACCGCGGACAACGTCATGGCCGACGCGGGCAAGGGGATGGAGATCGACATCGTCTGGTTCGGGGAATGAAAACGCCCGTCCTTTTCATCGGGCATGGCAGCCCGTTGAACGCAATCGAGAACAACGAGTTCAGCCGTGCATGGGCTCAGGTGGGCAAATCTCTGCCTCACCCCAAGGCGATTCTTTGCGTCTCCGCGCATTGGGAAACGGCCGGCACGCATGTGACTGCGATGGAGCATCCCAGGACTATCCACGACTTCTATGGGTTTCCTAAACCGCTTTATCAGGTGAAATATCCGGCTCCAGGCTCTCCGGATCTGGCTCGTCTTGTTCAGAAAACCGTGCGCAGTGCCCAGGTCTGGCTGGATGAGGAGTGGGGGCTGGATCATGGCGCGTGGGCTGTGTTGTGCCGGATGTTTCCCGATGCCGATATCCCGGTGGTGCAGCTGAGTCTGGATCGTACGAAAGATCCCGCGTTCCATTACGAGCTTGGAAAAGAGTTGAAGGCGCTCCGGAACGAAGGGGTCCTGATCGTGGGAAGCGGAAATATGGTCCATAACCTGGGGGTCATGGCCTGGCAGGATATGGCCTTCGATTGGGCGTTGGAGTTCCATGAGAAACTGAGACAGTTGATCCTGGCAGGGGACCACGACGCGATTATCCGTTATCGGGAATTGGGGGAAGCGGCGCGACTATCGATACCGACGAACGAGCATTATCTGCCGATGCTCTACGTTCTTGCCTTGCAGGACAAGGATGATCAAATCACCATATTTACGGATAAGGTGACGTTAGGTTCGATATCCATGCGTTCGCTGAGGATCGGCTGATTCCGGTTGCGTCGGTTCTATCGCAGGTCAGGTTACGCTCTCCGCGCTGTAGCGTGCGAGGAGCCCGGTGCGCACCGCATGGCGGTGAATTCGGGAAAAGAACCACGAGGCAAGAAGGATGTAAACCGCGGATAGCCCCGTGCCCCACAGCAGCGCGTATCCTCGAAGCGCGCCGCCCGCGATGATCGCCCGCATCCCCTCGAATACGTACGACGGAGGCAGCAGTTTCGAAATCTGCTGCATCCAGTGCGGAAGCGTCGACACCGGATAAAATACCGCGGCGAATGGCGAGAGCAGGGCGGGAACGGGCCAGACGAGCCACTCGGCCGCCGGCCCGAACCGGAGCACGATGGCGCTGCAAAGGATGCCGAGGGCGATCCCGAACAGGAAAAGCACGAGAAGGAACGGAACGAGCATGAGGCCGTAGGCGAAGAAGGAGAGTCCGAAGAAGGCGGACGCAAGTACGACCATCATGAGGAGTCCCACCGAGCTCGTCGCGATGCTTGAGACCACGAGACCGGCGAGGTAATCCCGGATCGAAAGGGGCGACGCGAACAGGTTGAGGAAGTTGTGGGACCACACGTCCTCGAGGAACGCCATCGACACGCCATGCATGATCCGCGTGAAGAAGTCCCATAGAAGAACTGCTCCCAGGAGCACCGGGACGAAATCGAAGCCGGACGCGGTAACCGCGTTGAGATACCTGGTGATGAATCCCCACAGCACTATGTCGACGGCGACCCATGCGAAGAGCGGCAGCACGCGTGCGGGACTTCCCCGCAGCAGATAATATTGTCGAAGCACGATCGCCGCGGCGCGATGGAAGCGCATCGTCCTTTAGCCTAGCTCGAGCGTGAGCGGCTCGCGCGCCACGGTAATGAATAATTCCTCAAGCGTCTCCTTGCCGTGTTCGCCAGGCAAGGTCCTCGGGTTGCCTTCGAGCAGGATTTTTCCATGCGACATGAAAAGAACGCGGTCGCAGACGTCGGTGACCTCGTACATGTTGTGCGTGGTCCAAAGGACGCCCACTTTGTCCCGCGCGACAAACTCCCGGATCTTCGCGCGGATATCGCGAGCCGTCGCGGGATCGAGCGACGCCGTCGGTTCGTCGAGGAGCAGGAGGCGCGGGTGGTTGAGCATCGCCTTGGCAAGGCCGGCGCGCGTTTGTTCCCCCGAGGAGAGTACGCCGCACCTGGCGTGCCGCAGTTTGTTGAGATCGAACTGGTCCAGCAGCGCCTCGATCCGCTCCGTAAGGTCCTTCACTCCGTACAGTAGGCCGAAGACCCGCAGGTTTTGCTGCACGGTCAGGTTCCCGGGCAACGGAGCATAGACGGCCGCGAAATTCGTGCGCTCGAGCGCCCTGACGCGGTTTGCCGCTATGTCCACGCCTTCGATGCGGATGGTCCCCGAGCTCGGTTCCAGGACCCCGAGAACCATATTTATGGTGGTGGTCTTCCCCGCTCCGTTCGGGCCCAGCAGACCGACGATCTCGTTTTGGCCCACTTCGAACGAGATGCCGTCTACGGCGACCTTCACGCCGTAGACCCGACGCAAACCAGTCGCAGAGAGAACCTTCAATTCGGTGGTTTCAGCCAACAAGACGCATCTCCCCGGCCTGCGATGCAATCATCTCGAATATTAATGCATCTCATAGTCGCACATAACGCGAAAGGGGGGCACTATGAGCGCTGCGGAGAGCAAGGCTGTGGCTTTTTTACGGACCCAGGTCAAGGAAGCGATCCAGTGGCTCGAAGGAGTCACGGCGGACCTTACGCAGGAGGACGCGCACTGGAAGCCGCCCGGAACGGCATTGCCGGCAGGGGCGGTCTACGCGCACACGGTGACCGGGATGGATGCCGTGATCAATGCGATTCTCAAGGGCGGCCCTCCGATGTTCCTGGCTGCATGGGACGGAAGGACCGGGCTGAGCGAACTGCCCCCGGGGCCGGACCCGTCAAAAACCGGCATGCCGGATTGGACCGCCTGGAGCCGGAGGGTCACGGTCGACCTGGCGGTTCACCGGAAATACGCCGAGGCCGTATATTCGGCAATCGACGAATACCTGGCGACTCTCTCCGACGCCGACCTGGGCCGCCCCATAGACTTATCCGCCCTCGGGTTTGGAAAGGTCAACGCGGGATTCCTGCTCAATAACGCCATCCTTGGCCATGCCTTCTCCCACGGCGGCGAAATCGCGTGCCTGAAAGGGATGCGGGGGAAAAAGGGCTCGCTGTAGGCGAGGGAGGAAACCTTACCGATTCCCAAGAATCTTATCGAATATAAGGGGTTATGGTTCGTCCGCAAAGCAACCTTACGAATGTGGATCGAAGGGTCCAAAGGAGAATCGCCGTGGAAGAGAAGAAAATCATCGCGGTCTTGGGCGCCACCGGTGCGCAGGGAGGTGGCTTGTGCCGTGCCATTTTGGATGACAAGGGCGGCGGGTACAAAGTGCGCGCTCTGACGAGAAATTCCAAATCCGACAAGGCGAAAGAGCTGGAAAAGCTGGGCGCGGAGGTCGTGGCGGTCGACGTCGACGATGTGGAAAGTCTCAAGAAAGCTTTCCGGGGAGCCTACGCGGCATACTGCGTCACTTTCTTCTGGGAGCACTTTACGCCCGGGAAGGAGTTGGCCCAGGCGAGGAACATGGCCGAAGCGGCGAAGTACGCCGGCGTCAAGCACGTCATCTGGTCGACGCTCGAGGACACGCGCAATTGGGTCCCGCTCGACGACGATCGGATGCCGACGCTCATGGGAAAGTACAAGGTGCCGCACTTCGACGCGAAGGGCGAGGCGAACCGGATCTTCACCGGGATGGGTCTGCCGGTTACGTTGCTGCATACGTCCTTCTATTGGGAAAACTTTATCTACTTCGGGATGGGCCCCAAGAGGGGACCGGATGGCAAACTGGCGATCACGCTGCCCATGGGGAACAAGAAGCTTCCTGGAATGGCCGCCGGGGACATCGGCAAATGCGCCTACAACATTTTCAAGGCGGGCCCCAAGTATATCGGCAAGACCATCGGCGTCGCGGGCGATCACCTGACCGGGGCGCAGATGGCTGCCGGGCTCACCAAGGCGCTGGGGAAGGAAGTGCGGTACAACGAGGTGACGCCGGAGGCCTATCGCCACTTCGGTTTTCCGGGAGCCGAGGATCTTGGCAACATGTTCCAGTTCAACCGCGATTTCGAGCAGGTATTCTGCGGTGCACGCAATCTCGAAGCCGCAAGAGCTCTCAACCCCTCTATGCAGACGTTCGAAGCATGGCTTGCGAAAAACGGGGCGCGCATCCCCACCGAGGATGAGGAGGAGACAAAGCGGGCATCCGGAGAATGACGAGCCGGCTTCAGTGGGTAATAAAAAAGGGCCATGTGGCGACACATGGCCCTTTCCTTATATCTTGAGGACTTTTATTACTTAGTGGACCATTTGCCGTCGTCCGCCTGCACCGGCCAGCCGGCCTGCGCCTTCTCCCTCCACTGTTTCGCGAAGATCTGCCGGACCTGCGATATCTGATCCGGCTGCAGGTTGAGAGCTTTCCCCACCTCTTCATAGAGTTGTCGGCGGGCGGCGTTATCGGCGTCCACGAGTCTTTTAAGAGTCGCCACCTGGGGCAATCCCAGTCCGCTGGTGATCCGGACCTCGAGAAAGCCGTCCTTCGTGATTCCCACCTGGCCTTGCTTATAGAAGGGAAGCAATTCCTGGTGACGCTGGCCGATCTGTTCCTTCAGCGCGCGGATTCCCGCGTTGCTCACGGTCGTGGCGTCTTCGGCATGGGCCGTGGCGGGTCCAAGCCAGGCAAGGCGGGTGAGACCGCCGAGCAAACCGCCGTCAATCATCGAACTGGGTTTTCCCTTTTGCTCCGCAGGGGGAGTATCCTTTTTCTCCTGATAAACCTCGTCCACGATCTTTTCTGCAGTCTTCTCCACCTTTGCCGCCGGAAAGTAGATGTTTACCGTGACGCACGCAGTAAGGACGACGAGAACCGCCAGCACTATAAACGGGAATCGATGTGCGGGCTTTTGCATGGTATCCCCCCTTCTGATGGTTGATGAGTGCATATGCCTTATTTGTTTTTTTCGCCGGTCGCCCGCTTGGCGCGCTCCACCATGTCCGAAAAACCGATGCGGTTGTCGGGGTTGCCGTTGACCACGTTGATTCCACCCAATAGACGCCTCTTCACCAGGTATTCTACACCGTCTTCACGGATGAGCCCTCTCACTGTAAATACGTCGTTTTTCAGGCCGCATTCAAAGCCGATCTTCGAATAAGGAAAATCTTTGAAGAAACCCATCATGAAAGACGATCCCGATCCGCCCAGCGAGGAACCAGTGCTCACCACCGAGATGGAGTTCACCGCCTTGACGCTCACCGTCTGATCCATTCCTTTCGTCGGCACCGACTCCATCTTCAGATGAAACGCCACCGGCTGGCCGTAGGAGATCCGCAAACCTTCCACCGACCCTGATATACGTCCTGTGACGCGGCCGGAGCTCAGGGCCGCGGAAAGCCGTTCCATGTCGACAAGATCGACCTTGATGTCGCCGCCGAATTCCCTGCCGGGAGTGAAGGGCCTGGCCACCGTGACGCGGCTGATGTTCGTCTTGCCGCCGAACAGTTCTCCGGTCAGATCGCCTGTTGCGGTCACCCGTTCGCTGTCTATCTGAACCGGATCCAGCACGCCGCCCAGGCGCCCCTCCATCTTGGAGGAGAGCTTGGAGAGATCGAGACCGTCCACCTTGGCCGCCAGATGGATGCGGAAGTTAGGGGAGTGCGGTTCGTCAACCTGGATTCGCTGCAGGAGAAGCTTGGCGCCGAACAGGGAGGCGTCGATGTTTCCTCCCAGGTAGAGACGGTTGGGAACCAGGACCGCCGGCATATCCAGGGGCCCTATCTTCTCTTCGCCAAGGCGAAGCTCTTTCAGGCTCAACCGGCCCCATTCCGCAGCCAGGAGCGGTCCGGAGCGGCCAGGATCGGCGATTCCGACGGAGTAGGAGATCGGCAGGTCGATTTCAAGACCGGAAAACACCGAAGGTTCACCCTCCCGAAGAAGCGTGCCCGAGCGCAGCAGGAGCCGCCCGTTAAGGTCGACCGCTTTATCCTTGCCGGAGAATGAAAGTTCCATCCGGACGGTCCCGTCCATCTTCAGGCTCGCCAGGTCGGGGTGCCCCGCGGCCAGCGGATCTTTTAAGAAAGTCTTGAAGACAGGCCCCAGCCCCGTCTCGCCCAGCTCGAGCCGGCCCTGGTGATGCCAGGTCCCTCCTGCCCGCCGCGCCTTCCCTTCGAGTTTCAATCGTCCGAACCCAGCCAGGCCGCCTTTGATTAAGAGGTCCTTGTACTCATCCGTCGCCGCACGCGTTCCCCCAGCGTGAAGGTCCAGGGGATTCTGCATGAAGTTTACGTAGACCGTGCCCCAAAGGGCCTCCCCCTGGTTTATGACCAGGTCGGCTTTCATCCGGGGTTTGGGACCAAGCAGGCAATCGAGGTCGAGTCTGCCGGAGAGTTTCCCGCCCATCACGTCGCCGGGGGGCGAACTGAAGCCGATCTGTTCGAGCTTGATCTTGGCCGTCACCCGGGGGCCGGGCTTCTCGGGCTCTATGCGGGCGGCGACGCTTACCGTCCCGCTTGGGGACCAGCCGTCCAGCCCGCGGCCGCTCAATACCTTTGCCAGGGAAAGGAGTGCGGCAGCCGACAAATTGTCGCCGTTCAAATTGCCGCTGAAACTCCCGCTGCGAAAAGCGAGATCACCCTTCAGGGGCAGGCCTCCGATGTCCTGCCCGCGCACCGACAGGCGGGCCGCCGCCAGTTCAAGGCTGACCTCGATCGCGGGGTCGGGAGTCACCTTCCCCCGGGCGGAAAGATTCCCCTCGGCGAAGACGGAGCCGTCGCTGCGCAAGGTCAACTTCCCGTCTCCTGTGAGGGCACGGATCCCGCCTTCACCCGGTATAAGGCTCAAATTCAACCCTTCAGCCGCGAGATCGCCACCCGGGAAAGCCAGGCGCACCCGGGCATCCGTAAGCGACAGGTCCTCTATGTCGAATAAGCGGGTAAGCGGGGTCAAATCGAGCGGGGTTTCCGATTCGCTTGGCCGCAATCGTTCAAAAACGATGTTTTTCGCCTCCACGTGCCGCAAACGGGGGCCGCCGGAGAAGATCCGGGCAGGAATCAGCTCGGCTTGCAGGCGGTCTATCCGAAGGAGTTCACCCTCGCCCGGCGGACCCGAGATGACGAGGCCGGAGATCGCAAGGGTCGGTGGGCTAATCGTAACGCTCAGGCCGGCAAGGGTTGCGCTCCCGCCCCTGGGAGCCAGCGCCCGCTGCACATAGGGCCGAATCAATTCAGGTTGACGGACGGCCAGCGTGACGGCCAATGCAACGGTCAACGCGGCGATCCCCAGAAGGGCCGCCAATCCCGCGCCACACCAGAGGGCCGTGCGTTTAAGCGTCACAGGTCGGGGATTTCCTTTCCTTAAGCAGTATACCCGAGCGGATTCCGCTTCAGGCGGCATCTCATCGTGGTGCGGGAACCCCGGCGTCTCGTTCCCGCAGGAGGTCGGCATGAAGGGTCCGCTTGCACCCGAGCAGCTACTCCGGATGAACGCCTACTGGCGGGCGGCCAACTACCTGTCGGTTGGCCAGATCTACCTTTACGACAACCCACTCCTCAAGGAGCCGCTATCGCTGCGGCACGTCAAGCCACGGCTCCTGGGGCATTGGGGGACCACGCCCGGGCTCAATTTCATCTATGTCCACCTCAACCGGGTCGTCAAGGAACACGACCTGGAGATGATCTACGTCTGCGGACCTGGACACGGGGGGCCAGGCATCGTCGCCAACACTTATCTTGAGGGAACTTACAGCGAATATTATCCGGATATTACTCAGGACGAGGAGGGGATGAAGCGGCTATTCAAGCAGTTCTCCTTCCCCGGCGGGATACCTTCCCACGTCGCCCCGGAGACGCCCGGCTCGATCCACGAAGGTGGCGAACTCGGGTATTCCTTAAGCCACGCATTCGGCGCCGCCTTCGACAACCCCGGCCTGATCGTCGCGTGCGTCGTAGGAGACGGTGAAGCGGAGACGGGGCCGCTGGCGACCGGTTGGCATTCGAACAAGTTCCTGAACCCCGTGCATGACGGCGCCGTCCTGCCGATACTGCATCTCAACGGGTACAAGATCGATAACCCCTGCATCCTCGCCCGGATCCCGCGTGAGGAACTCGAACATCTGTTTCTCGGTTACGGCTACGCTCCAATATTCGTCGAGGGGGAAGAGCCGGAAGCCATGCACCAGGCGATGGCCGGAGCGCTCGATGAGGCGATAAGGGAGATCCGGTGGATTAAGGATAACGCTCGCACGACTACCGACGCGGCGCGTCCCTGCTGGCCGATGATCGTCCTGCGGACGCCGAAGGGGTGGACGGGGCCGAAAAGGGTCGACGGCAAGCCCTCGGAGGGGACGTGGCGTTCCCACCAGGTCCCATTCTCCGAGATGGCATCACGACCGGACCACGTGAAACTTCTCGAAGACTGGATGCGGAGCTATCGCCCGGAGGAACTGTTCGACGAGCGTGGCCGCCTGCGCCGCGATATCGCCGATCTGGCGCCGGAAGGCGACCGCAGGATGGGTGCGAACCCGCACGCCAACGGCGGGATGCTCATGCGCGACCTCCGTATGCCGGACTTCCGAAAGTATGCCGTCGACGTTCCCGCGCCGGGGGCAGTCGATGCCGAGGCGACCCGGGTCATGGGGACGTTCCTGCGCGATGTTCTGAAGCTCAACGCCGATTCCCGCAACTTCCGCGTATTCGGCCCCGACGAGACGGCCTCCAATCGGCTGGGCGCGGTCTTCGAGACCACGGGCAAGGCGTGGGATGCCGGCCGCTTACCAACCGACGAGCGGCTATCCCCCGACGGGCGGGTCATGGAGATGCTCTCCGAGCACCAGTGCCAGGGCTGGCTAGAAGGGTACCTGCTCACGGGACGGCACGGGATCTTCTCCTGCTATGAAGCGTTCATCCATATCGTCGACTCGATGTTCAACCAGCACGCGAAGTGGCTGAAGGTAACCCGCGACATCCCGTGGCGGCGCCCGATCGCGTCGCTGAATTATCTCCTCACCTCCCACGTCTGGAGACAGGACCACAACGGCTTCAGCCATCAGGACCCCGGCTTCATCGACCACGTTGTGAACAAGAAAGGGAACATCATCCGGGTCTACCTGCCTCCCGATGCGAACACGCTCCTGTCGGTGACCGACCATGCTTTGAGGAGCCGCGATTACGTCAACGTCATCGTCGCCGGGAAACAGCCGGCGCCGCAGTGGCTCTCCATGGATGAGGCGATCCGTCATTGCGCGACGGGGATCGGGATCTGGGAGTGGGCGAGCAACGGCCGCGGAACGGAGCCCGACGTCGTGATGGCGTGCGCGGGCGACGTGCCGACCCTCGAGACCCTGGCGGCGGTCTCGCTTCTTCGAAGGATGACGCCCGAGCTGAAGATTCGGGTCGTCAACGTGGTGAACCTCATGGCCCTCCAGCCGCCGAAAGAGCACCCCCACGGCCTCTCCGACACGGAGTTCGACGCGGTCTTCACGAAGGACAGGCCGATCATCTTCGCCTTCCACGGATACCCGTGGCTCATCCACCGACTGACATACCGAAGGACGAATCACAAAAACCTCCACGTGCGCGGCTACAAGGAAGAGGGGACGACCACGACCCCCTTCGACATGGTGGTTTTGAACGACCTCGACCGATTTCATCTTGCGGGAGACGTGATCGACCGGGTGCCGGGGCTTGGAGCGAAGGCGGCGTACGCGAAGCAGGAGATCCGCGACAGGCTGCTCGCGCACAGGCAATACATTCACACGCACGGGGAGGACATGCCGGAAATCCGCGACTGGAAGTGGATTCCGTGAGCGTCCTCGTTCTGAACGCGGGGTCGAGCACCCTCAAGTACTCCCTCTTCGTCGGGCGCTCCACCGAGCTTGCCGCCGAGGGAATCATCGAGGAATCCACGGAGGACGCCGCGAAGGACGCGGCGACCGCGATTCTCGCCGCGATCCATGACGACACCGCCTCCGATCCGGTAGTCGCCGTCGGCCACCGGGTCGTTCACGGAGGCAGGGTCTTTCTCGAAAGCGTGTCGATCGATGCCCGGGTGCTGGAGGAGATCGCCCGCCTCTCGGAGCTTGCCCCCCTGCACAATCCACCGGCCCTGGCGGCGATCGGGGCGGCGCGAAAAGCGATCCCCGGCGTCCCCCACATCGCCGTCTTCGACACGGCTTTCTACGCGGACCTTCCCCCCGAACGGCACGTCTACGCGCTGCCGTACGAGTGGTATTCGGAGAACGGGATCCGCCGCTACGGTTTCCACGGGATCAGCCACGCCTATTGCGCCGGGCGGGCGGCGGAATTTCTCGGCCGGCCGCTGGAGGGGTTGCGCATCGTCACCTGCCATCTCGGGAACGGCTGCTCGGCGACGGCGACGCTCGGCGGGAAGGCGGTCGCCACGACGATGGGCTTCACGCCTCTCGAGGGACTCGTGATGGGAAGCCGCGCGGGGTCGGTCGATCCCGGGATCCTGCTCCACGTCATGGAGCGGATGGGCCTCTCGGCGCGGGAACTTGGCGAGATTCTCCAGCGGCACAGCGGTCTTCTGGGGGTATCCGGGGTCTCTTCCGATTTCCGGACGGTTCATGAGGCGGCGAAGGATGGAAACGAACGGGCGCGATTGGCCCTTTCGATCTACGCAGATTCCGTCCGGGGCGCGATCGGCGCACTCACGGTCGCGTTGGGGGGCGTGGATGCCGTTGTCTTCACCGCAGGCGTGGGGGAGAACGCGGCGCCTTTGAGGGAAGAGGTCTGCCGTGGGCTTGACTGCCTCGGATTGCGACTCGATCCCGTCCTCAATCGAACCTTGCGGCCGGACGCGGATCTCTCGGCCGCAAACTCCTCCGGGCGGATCCTCGTCCTGCATACGCGGGAGGACCTCCACATCGCCCGCGAGGCGCTCCGGTTATCCGGAGGAATTGAATCCGGCGGGTAGCTGCCAGGGGCTGGATATCTTCTTGTAGCCACAAATCCCGGTATGTATGTTAACATACATATATGGCCGGGCCTCTCACATCGTCCCAGCGGCGGGTCCTTGAATTCCTCCGGGAGTTCGTGACGCGGCGGCGGTTCGCCCCCACGGCGAAGGAGATCGCCGCGCAGTTCGGGATCGCCGAGAAAAACGCCTTCTATTACCTGGACTTGCTGGAGCGAAAAGGGTACATCCGCCGCAGGCCGCACCACCCCCGCCGGATCGAATTCACCGGAGAGCCGCTGCCGCCGCTACCGGTGCGGGTCCCGGTGCTTGGGCGGGTCCCCGCCGGCAGCCCGCGCGAGGCGATCGAGGTCGCCGACGAGGAACTTCTCTTCGACCCCGGGCTCGCGGGGGGAGGGGAGCTATTCTCCCTGCGCGTCAAGGGGGACAGCATGACGGGCGCCCACATCTGCGAGGGGGACTACGTCCTCGTCCGGGCGCAGGCCGACGCGGCCGACGGCGATATCGTCGTCGCCATGGTGGACGGAGAGGCCACGGTAAAGCGGCTCCGCAGGCAGAAGGGGACGATCCGGCTGGAGCCCGCCAATCCCGCGTACCCGACCATCGTCGTCCCCGACGGGGACCATCCTTTTCGCATCGCCGGGAAAGTCGTCGGCGTCTTCCGCAAGCTGTAGTGCACCGTCTCGCGATGCCCTCCGTCGATCTCGAACACGCCTCCTCACTTTGCCTCTCCCCGCCGCGGGGGAGGATGGCGGGGATATTCGGGGAGGGGGCCTGCGCGCTGGCGCTGAGCACGCTCGCACGGCCGCTCCTGCGCGGCGAAGCCGTGGTGGCGGTGGACGGCGGGAACCGGTTCGACCCCTACGCGATCAGCAAGGCGGCCAGGGCCCTGGGCGGAGACGGCAGGGAGGCCCTCTCTCACATCCGCGTCTCGCGGGCCTTCACCTGCCACCAGATGGAGGCGCTCCTCGCGCACCGGCTGTCTCCCGCGCTGGCGCGGTTCGACGCCGGGCTTGCACTCGTCATCGGGCTGCCCGAGACGTTCACCGACGCCGACGTCCCTTACGCCGAAGCGTGCCGGATCTTCCGGGGCTGCCTGTCCG
>JAENIX010000280.1 GCA_016844415.1 Actinomycetota bacterium
GTATCACGGTCCAGTGACCCGAACCCGCAACCGAAAGGGGGACCACCGATGAAGAAGATGCTGTTGATCGTGTGCGCCATCGTTCTCGTCGCCTCGCTCGCTTTTGCCGGCCAGCCCAACACGTATCAAGTGACCGGGCCCGTCCTGGAACTCAAGGACGACGTCATCGTCGTGCAGAAGGGGAAGGACAAGTGGGAGATCGCCCGTGGCAAGGAGACGAAGGTCACGGGGGACCTCAAGGTCGGCTCCAAGGTGACCATCGAATACCGGATGACCGCTGCCACGATCGAGGTCAAGGACGCGAAGGCAAAAGAAACGAAGAAGAAATAACCTCGAGGCTGGTTCCTTCCAACGCGTGAAGGAGGGGGAAGGAAACCGACAATGAAGCGTACAGCGGAAAGAGAGGCTTTGAAATGCTGAAGGAATTCAAGGAATTCGCCATGCGGGGAAACGTCGTCGACATGGCGGTGGGCATCATCATCGGCGCGGCCTTCGGAACGATCATCGCAGCGCTGGTATCCGAGGTCCTTATGCCGCCGATCGGGCTCCTCATGGGCAACGTGGACTTCTCGAACCTCTTCATCGTGCTCAAGGAAGGGAAGACGATCGGTCCCTACGGGACGGTCGCCGCAGCCAAGGGGGCGGGAGCGGTTACGCTCAACTACGGATTGTTCATCAACACCGTCGTCAATTTCCTGATCGTCGCCTTCGCCATCTTCTTCCTGATCCGGGGGATGAACTCCATGAAGAAGAAGGAAGAGGCCCCCGCCGCCGCGCCGACGACGAAGGAGTGCCCGCATTGCCTGTCGACCATCCCGATCAAGGCGACGCGATGCGGCCACTGCACCTCGGATCTCAGGGCGGCATAGGGTGCCGGGGGAATCGGGAGTCCCGCCTTCGGTCGGTAACTGAACCCCTCGATCATCGGCTCTCTCGCCGCAAGGGACCGTAGAGAGAGCCGATGAGATCCATCGGCTCCGGCTTGGCTTCGAAACCGTGGAGAACGCCGTAAAAGCCAGGATTGAACGGGATGGTCCATCGACAGCACGTCAAGCAGCTTATTACGAAACATACCTCCGGCGAAAATAGCTTCACCGGAAACCAGGACGTCAGGACGGTTCTGATGATCCTTTAGAGTCCACCGCACACAGGTCCGTCAGAGGCAATCAGGCACGGGAACGTCGTGTTCATGGCCGACGGGAAAGAGATGAAAAGTAACTGGTATTTCCGTCCCCGCCGATGTAGCCGCCCGCCGTCGACCGCTGATAGGCGCCGCCCTTGCCGCGGCTGAACTGGAAGATATTGCAGACGGGCGCCGGGTTGCCTTCAACGCCGGCATTGCCCTTGCTGTCGATCCACCAGCGTCCGCGCATCACCGGCACGGAGAGTTGCTGCAGCCCCAGCACGTCCTGCATCGGCAGCTCCCGGCCGTTGATGAACACCCCGGTGTCGCCGCGCGAGGCGTCGGCGCGCAGCTTCCCGCCGAGATTCAGGCCGGGCAAGGTGAACCCGAGCGTCGGGCCGCCTTCGACTCCCCACCCACCCGAGATCTTGTCATACCAGTAATCGCCGGGGGGAATCCGCATGCGATGTTCCCGCTCGATCTTGCGGATCTGACCCTCGCTGAGGGTGGTGTGATTGATGCGGATCGGCTGCGCCGGAGCGGGACGGGCGGTTGCCGACGGGGGGGGCTTGCCAGCGGCCGACCCCGCTGCCTTGCCGGCCGGGGACGACTTCCCGGTCGCGGGCGCCTGGGGACCGCGCTCCCTGGTCAGCGTATAGGATTCGTTTTCCATCGCAAAGGTGAGCGTCGCGCCGTCGAGGGTGGCGCGAAACCGGACGTTTTCATCATCCACCGTGAAACTCCCGACGAGCGTGCCTGCCTTCTCCCGAGCGGTGAAACGGAACGTCTCGCCACGGGCCGAGATGGATCCCGCGTACTGTCCGGCCCCCTTGTCGCGGAACTCGATGACGATCTGGTCGTTCCGGTACGTGCCTGCGTACGGACGGTTGGAGGCGGCCATCGCACCGGACGCCACCAGGAGCACCCCGGCCATTACGAGCGTTCTCATGACAATATCTCCCTTCGGTCGGTGACCACGGAAGTGTGATGCTTTTCCTCTCGGACGCGTCCCTGGCCTGGCTGGGGGGGAGCACGTTGCTGCGAATGACGAAATAAAGGGATGGGGGAAGGCCGCAGGATCGGTGAGCATCATCCCATCACCCGCGCAATGGAGGAAACCGGAGGCGGTGCAGCATGCCGCGCTGTATTGCCACCACGACGACCACCAGGCCGATCCCGACGGCGTCGAACATCGGCTTGGGATAGACCAGGAGAAGCCCCGCGGCGATCAGGAGCAGGCGCTCCGCAAGCGAAGTTTTCTTGAACAGCCACCCCTGCACGCCACCGGCAAGGGCCACGATCCCGATGGCGGCCGTGAGGCTGGTCCAGACCACGGCCATCCAGGGCCCCTTGAGCAGGATTCCCACGCCCGCGGGGTCCACCACGAACGTGAAGGGGAAGATGAACGCGGGCAGCGTGTACTTCCAGGAGTGGAGCGTCGTCTTGTACGGATTTCCCCCCGTGATGGCCGCCGCCGCGAAGGGAGACAGGGCGGTGGGAGGCGAGACCTCGGAGAGCACGGCGTAGTAGAAGATGAACATGTGGGCCGCGAAGTCGGGCACTCCCAGGTTCGTGAGCGCCGGGGCCACGATCACCGCGCAGATGATGTAGGACGCGGTGACGGGCACGGC
>JAENIX010000281.1 GCA_016844415.1 Actinomycetota bacterium
GGAGCCGTTTACGTGTATGGATGGGATGGCAGAGTATATGCGTTTGACGAAACCACCGGCACTCCCATGTCCGGGTTCCCTTCAGTCGTATTGAACACAGGAGGTCGCAATTGGAGCTCCCCGACAACCGCGGGAGATAAAATTTTCGTTGCCGCCGGAACTACCCAGAAATTGATGGTGCTGGGGGCAGCAGGTTCCGCACAAGCGGGACAGGTGATAGAAGAGCACCAATTATTTTCGGCTGATGGTCAAGGGTTTGATTTATGTTCGCCTATCGTTTCGGATGGCTGGGTTTTCATCATGCTCGACGGGGGAGGACTTTATACATTTATTGACAGTCGAACAAGATAGTGAAGTTGCCCCCCGTTTCGACCGTGGCATGGCTTATGTGTCCGACTTAGATGCCGTAGGCGCACCGGGGGTCTTGAGGAACATCAGCAGCGCGGAAGCTGCGATCGCCAGCGTCGCGCTGGTGCCGAAGGCGGCCTGCGCCCCGTACCATTTATATAGGAAGCCGAAGAGCACGCTCGCCGGAAGGGCGGAGATCCCCACCACGAGGTGGAACCACCCGTAAGCGGTCCCGCGCCGTTCGGCGGGGACGAAATCGGCGACCAGCGCCCGCTCTACTCCTTCGGTGGCCGCCGCGTACAGTCCGTACACCAGGAACAACCCGACCATCCACACCGGTCCCCGTACGATCCCCCACGCCGCGTAGGTCACCGCGTAAACGATCCAGCCGGCGACGACCACCTTCCTGCGGTCCCAGCGGTCGGAGAGAATCCCAGCCGGAGTGGACAGCGCGGACTTGACGACGTGGAACGCCCCCCATAGGAGCGGGATGTAGGCCACGGGAACACCCGTCTCTACAGCGCGCAGTATGAGGAACGCGTCACTCGCGTTTCCCAGCGTGAACAGGCAGACGATCATGAGGTAGCGCCGGTAGGCGGGGGGAAGGTCGCCGCGCAGGGATCTTTCCGCGTTTGGAAGCGGCGGGGCTTCCGGCTCCCGGACGAAAAGGAAAAGCGCCGCGACGGCGGCAATCCCCGGTATCGCGGAAAGGAAAAACACGTTCTGCAGTGACAGTCCTGCGCCGGAGAGCAACAGGAAAGCGGCCAGCGGCCCGACGACCGCTCCCAGGTGGTCCATCGCCCGCTGCAGCCCGAATGCCCTCCCGCGGTCTTCGGCCGGGACGGAAGCGGCGATCAGCCCCCCACGCCGTGGCGAACCCCACCAGCGGGCGCATAATCGCGGAGAGCCCGTATCCCGCCAGGACGAGCGGTTTTTTTCGCCCCGTCCGGTCGGCCCACATTCCCGATAAAAGCTTGAGGAGACTCGCGGTGGTCTCCGCTACCCCTTCGATGATCCCCAGGACCGCGGGCCCGGCGCCGAGCGTGGCCGTGAGGAAGATGGGGAGCAGGGGATAGATCATCTCGCTGGAGAAATCGGTGAGCAGGCTCACCGTTCCGAGGGCGAGGACGTTGCGATGAAGGCGCGAGCGTTTCATGCGGGTATTATACGGGAGTTCCCCTGTTCCGCAGCAGCCGCAGGCCGTTTCCGATGACGAGCAGCGTCGTTCCCATGTCGGCGGCCACCGCCATCCACAGCGTCGCATACCCCGCCACGGCCAGCACCACGAAACCGGCCTTGATCGCAAGGGAATACGCCACGTTCTGGCGGATGATCGTTACCATCCGCCGCCCCAGAACGATCGCGGCGGGGATCTTGCGAAGGTCCTCCGTCATCAACGCCACATCCGCCGTTTCGATGGCCACGGGGGACCCCGCGGCGCCCATGGCGATGCCGACGGAGGAAAGGGCGAGCGCGGGAGCGTCGTTGACGCCGTCCCCGACCATGGCCACCGTTCCGTATCTGCCCACAAGCTCCCTCACCTTTTCCAATTTCTCTTCCGGTAAGAGTTCGAAAAACACCTCCCGGATTCCAACTGCGGCGGCAGTCGCCCGGGCGACGTCGGACCGGTCCCCCGTCAGCATCACGACGTGATCGACTCCCAGGGCGCCAAGCGAGCGGATCGCGAACGGCGCCTCGTCCCGGAGCTCGTCCTTCATTTCCAGGACGCCGGCCATTTCCCCCCGCATCCCCACAAAAGACGCCATGCGGGAGGCCTCTTCCCCGCCCTCCGGGAGAAGGGCGTCCAGCGCCGGAAGGCGGACGCCGATCTCCTCGAAGAGCCGCCGATTGCCGACGAACACACGCGTCCCCTCGACTTCCGCCGAGACGCCGCGTCCCCCGAAAACCTCCAAGGTTCGCGCCACCGTCCCTCGCGCCGCCAGCGCCACCCCCCGGCGCCTGGCCTCGTGCCGGATCGCCTCGGCGACAGGGTGCGCGGAGCCCGCCTCCACCGCCCCCGCCAGCCGAACGACCTCGTCCTCCGTGACTCCTTCCGCCGCCAGGACCCGGGTGATCGACAGTTTTCCTCGCGTGAGCGTCCCCGTCTTGTCGAAGGCCACCGTTCGGATCTTTCCCAGGGTTTCCAGGTGGTGCGCTCCCTTCACGAGGATGCCGTCCCGGGTGGCGCGGGTCAGCGCGGAGATGGTGACGACGGGGGCGGCCAGGACGATCGCGCAGGGGCATGCGATGACGAGCAGAACCAGCGCCCGGTACGCCCACGGGCGAAT
>JAENIX010000101.1 GCA_016844415.1 Actinomycetota bacterium
TTTCCATCGAAGTCGCCGTCCCTGATCGCCGCGGAGATCGCGCCGCCGACCGCTTTGTCGACAGCGCCTGTCGCTCCCCCGGGCTTCTTCACTCCTTCGAAGAGGTTGACGACGACAAGGTCGGCCTTGTGCCTGATTATGTCCCCGACGACGAGTTCGATCTTCATGAAGGTTCTCCTGCCATGGCTTTATTATCGGCTGTGAATGCTACCGGGGCAATCAGAAAGGGCGGTCCATAATGCGTCGGTGCGTCCTGTGCTTCGGCAGGAGGCCATGGTCCAAAACCGGGATCAGATGCCGAGATATGCCTCGCGGACATCGGTGGACGCCTTTATCTTTTCCGGCGTGCCCTCGGCCTTGACAACCCCTTCGTGCATCACGTAAACGTAGTCGGCCTTCCCCAGCGAAATGGCGGCGTTCTGCTCCACCAGGAGGATGGTGAGGCCCAGCTCCTTCTTGAGGCGCGAGATCGTCTCGAAGATCTCCAGGATGAGCTTCGGGGCCAGCCCCTGGCTCGGCTCGTCCAGCATGACCAGCCTCGGCCGGGTCATGAGCGCCCGGCCGATCGTGACCATCTGCTGTGCCGGCCTTCTGGTCCTTTCTCTCGGCGAGGATGGGGAACATCGAGTACACCAGGTCCAGGCTTTCTTTCCTTGCCGCGAGCGCCTCCTTCCGGTATGCGCCCATGAACAGGTTTTCCTGCACCGTCATCTCCCGGAAAAGGTGCTTCCCCTCGGGGGCCAGGGTGATCCCCAGGTCCACCTTGCGGTGAGGCGGAAGGTGCGTGATGTCCTTCCCCTCGAACGTGACCGTGCCCGCCCTGGCGGCCACCGAGCCCATGATGGTCCACAACAGCGTCGACTTCCCGGCGCCGTTGGGACCCAGGAGGCTGGTGATGGTCCCCTCGCGGACCTCCAGGCTCGGGCCCCAAAGGACCTGCATGAGGCCGTAGCCCGATTCGATCTTTTCAACCTTAAGCATCGGCTTCCCCCGGAGGCACCCCTAGGTACACCTCTATGACCCTTGGATCGCTCAGGGCAATCTTGGTCGGCTCGTCCACGAGCTTGGCCCCCTGGTGCATGACCAGGACCCGCTCCGCAAGGCCGGCAACCGCGCGCATGATGTGCTCGACCAGGGCGACGATGGCGATTCCTTCCTCGCTCCGGATGCGCTTGATGAAGTCCACCATCTTGTCGATGTCCTTTGGATTCATGCCGGCCATCGCCTCGTCCATGAGCAGCAGGCGCGGCTTCATGGCCAGGGCGCGGGCGATCTCCATCATCTTCTTCTCGATGGGAGTCAAGCCCCCGGCCAGCTTGTCGCGATGGGACGAAAGCCCGATGAGGCCGATGTAGTGGTCCGCCATTTCCATCGCCTGGTCCACGTTTGTCTCGCTGCCCGCCGCGCCGAACATGGCGCCTATCGCGATGTTCTCCTGAACGGTCGCGGAGGCGAACGGCCTCGATATCTGGAAGGTCCTGCCGATCCCCATGTGAGCCCTTTTGTAGGCGGGATAATGGGTCACATCGACGTCCTCGAACCAGATCTTCCCTTCGTCCGCGAAAAAAACACCGTTGATCAGGTTGAAAAGGGTCGTCTTCCCGGCGCCGTTGGGCCCCACGATGGCCATCATTTCCCCGTGGGCGATCTCCATGGTGACGTTGTCCACCGCCACCAGGCCGCCGAACCTCTTAGTCACGTTTTCAACCCTGAGCAAGGACAAGGCTCACCTCACAGGATGTACTTCTCGAGAGCTGTACCGATGAGCTTCCTCTTGATCATCCCGACGGTGCCCTCCGGAAACAGGACGATGACGACGATGATGACGGGCGCGAAGACCAGGAGCTGGAACCCGGGGAGGTAGACCGCCAGGTAATACTTGGAGACTCCGTAGATGAGCCCGCCCACTATGGGGCCCAGAAGCGTTCCGGCGCCTCCCAGAAGCACGATGATGATGGCCTCCACGGTGTAATGGATCCCGAAGACATCCGCCGGAAAGACGTAGGTAAGCTTCAACGCCCAGGCCGTGGCGCCGAGAAGGCCCGCCAGGGCGGCGCTTGTTATGAACGCTATGATCTTGAACCGGGTGACGTTTATCCCCATCACCTTGGCCGCGTCCTCGTCCATGCGCAGGGCCGCGAGCGCGTAGCCGATCTTCCCCCGCATGTACACGATGGTAAGGACGGTGGCGATCACCGCCACGCCGAAGACCATGACGTCGGCCCAGAACGTCGAGAGGGACATGGCGGCCTCCCGGCCGACCATCTCCCTCAGCTGTCTCGAGAAGATGATCCCTTCCGACCCGTTCCAGATCCTCGCCCCCTCGA
This sequence comes from Actinomycetota bacterium, assembly GCA_016844415.1. Lineage (GTDB taxonomy): Bacteria > Desulfobacterota > Deferrimicrobia > Deferrimicrobiales > Deferrimicrobiaceae > JAENIX01. The sequence continues at coordinate 2,328 of JAENIX010000101.1, forward strand.
TGAGGTAGCGGAACCCCTCGTTGACCCCGATGGTTGCGATCGCGAAGTAGGCCCCCCGCAGGCGCAGCGCCACGGCGCCCACCGCGAGGGAAAGCAGTACGGCGAAGACCACGGACAGGATCAGGCCTATGACGATAACTCCCAGGCCGAGCCCCTTGTCGGCAAGTTCGGAAATGGAGATCGCCATCCCGTAGGTGCCGATCCCCAGGAAAGCCACGTACCCGAAATCGACGTACCCGGTCATCCCCATGAAGAGGTTGAACGCCTGCCCGAGGGCGCAATAGAAGGCCAGCTGGGCCACAAGCTGCCACCTGCCCGGGTTGAGGAGCCCGAAGACGAACAGGGCGGCGTAGGCCAGGAGGACCGGAATCGATGGAAGATATCTGGAAGCGCCCTTCATCACTTCGCCTTCAGAAGGCCGGTGGGGCGAAGCAGCAGGATCAGCAGGAGGATCAGGAAGGAGAAGAACCGGGTCATTGCGAACGGCTCCAGGCCGGGGATCTGTGCGAAGAGGGTGTAGGACCCGTTCTCCAGCAGGCCGAAGACGAGCCCCCCGAAAAAGGCCCCGTATGGTGAAGCGAGCCCCCCCAGGACCGCGACGACGAACGCCTTGAGCGTGTACTCGCCGCCCATGTACGGGTTAATGCCGACCGAGACGAACATCGTGAGGAGGACGCCGCTGGCCACCGTGAGGCCGATCCCCAGGGAGAACGAGAGCGCGTACTCCCAGTCGACGTTGACTCCGCAGACCCTGGCCCCCACGCCGTCCTCGACGACGCTTCGCATCGCCATCCCGGCCCTCGTCTTGTTGAACCAGAGGTACAACAGCACGGCTATGATGACGCTGCCCAGGCAGGCGGCGACCTTTGCGTAGGGCAGGACCGTGAACCCCATGTCGATCTTGCCCAGGTCCCAGTTGAACCCGCGGAAGTCCGAGGTGAAGAGGAACTTGACCCCTTCCTCCAGTATGACCCCGAATGAAAAGGTGGCCAGAAGCGATGCGAGCTCTGGCCCTTTAAGGAGCCGGCGGATGGACGAATAGTAAAAGATCATGCCCAGCGCCATGCCGATACCGAAGGCGACGGGGATCGCGAAAACGGGCGAGAGGCCCAGGTACTCGAAGACCGCGAAGGACGTGAACGCTCCGACCATGATGAAGGCGCCGTGCCCCACGTTCACCACCTTGAGCACGCCGAAGATGAGGGAAAGCCCCATGGTGGCCATGCCGTACACGGTCCCCAGCACGACCCCCTGGAAGAGGTTTCCCGCCAGCTGTTCGAGGATCATGCCTCCCCCCTCTTTCCGCTCCTACGTCCGGGAAGAACGTCCCGGCCTTTACTTGAAGGCCGGCTTCGGATACTGGAGGGCGCTGGTTGCGGCCGCCTCGGGCCACACGATCACGAGCTTGCCGTTCTGCCACTGGGCGTCGATCATGTCGTGGCCCACCTGCATGCCGGTCTTGTCGATGGCCCACCCGCCGTAGAATGAAGTGAACTTCAGGTCGCCCATTGCGGCGCGGACCTTGTCGGAATCCAGCGAGTTCGCCTTCTCGACCGCGAGGACGAGCGACAGCACCGCCGCCGCCGCCTCGGCGGCGTGGTACTCCGGCCTGAGGTCCATGCCGATCGCCTCCTTGAACAACTTCACGAACTCGTCCTGGCTCGGTCCGACCCAGGTCTGTTTCGCCTTCAGGGCTTTCTCCTTCGAGAAGGTCACGCCGTACTCCCAGTGGGAAGGACCCATGACGCCATCGGCCTTTCCCTTGAGTGCGTTCTGGAAGGCGGGAAGGGTCACCGCGGCGAGGATCGATAGGGCCTTGGTCTGGATCCCGAGGTCCGCCATCTGCTGGGTCAAGAGCTGTCCGTCGGCCAGATGGCCGCCTCCCAGCACGATGTCCGGCCTGGAGGCCTTCATGTCGGAGAGGAGCGGGGTCAGGTCGTTGACGGTCGGCGGATATGTCCTTTTGAAGACGATCTCATAGCCGAGCTTCTTCGCGTGGGCTTCCGTACCTTCCATGACGGACCGGGCGAACTCGTCATCCTTGTAGGCCAGCGCCAGCCTCTTGGCGGCCGGGTCTTTCTTCTTGAGCATGTCGAGCGTCCCCGTGTGATAGCGGGTGCCGGGCCCGATGGTCTGGACGATGTACCGGAACCCCTGCGTGAAGATCTTGTCGGATGCCCCCCCGTGGTCCATGTACAGGATCCCGTACTTCTCGGCCACCGGGGCGCCGGCCAGCGTCAGGCTGCTGCTGTAGGGCGCCATGATGAAATTCACCTTGTCGACGGTGATCAGGCGTTCCAGGAGGCTCGTGACGGCCTCCCTCTTGGATTCGCAGTCGTAGAACTTGTAGTCGAGAGGGATCTTCTTCCCGCCCACCTTGACGCCTCCGTGGACCGTGTTGACCCATTTGATGGTGGCCTTGATTCCACCCACGGCCTGCTCGCCCGCCTTCGCCTGCGAGCCCGACAGGGCTTCGGGATTGCCGATGACGATCTTATTGGGAAGCTCCGCCGCAAGGACAGTGGCGGCGCAGAAGAACACCGCCGACAGGATCAAGGCAAGAAACATCGTCTTCTTCATCGTTCCCTCCTGAAATTTAAGTAGCGGAATGGGGCATGAAATCCGATCGAACACCAGGGGTTCCTGTTCCATAAAGGACACAATAAATTAACCGAACCGGATAGACGCGGTCAATGACCATTATCCCATGCCCATTTTCCCATCATGTTCAGCCGGAACGGAATTCACCGCTTTATCGCCTCGACGCCCCGGCCGTCAACATTCCGGAAGGGAAAATGGCCCGGAAAAACTTCCGGTTTGCCGGGGATGAATATTCGGCGAATGTTTCGGCAAATGCGCCCTTCAAGGTCAGCTTTTCCCGGTTCAGAATTTTCACCAGTTTGCCGATGGCCAACGGTGTTTTCTT
>JAENIX010000102.1 GCA_016844415.1 Actinomycetota bacterium
TCGTTGAAGACGTTCGACGTCTCCCTGATGGCCCCCCTAAGATCCCCGGAAAGATACCTGATGAGTCCCGCCGTCCCCCCTTCCGCCAGCCCGATCGCCTTCCTGACCGCCTGCCGGTCTATGCTGTACGCTTCGAGGACCGCGTATTCCGGGATCCCAAGGTGGACCAGCCGGTCCACGCGGCGGATCTTCTCCGCATCATCCTTCCCCCAATCCGCCTTCCGGACCTTTTCCCATAGCAGATCCTTTTCCCGTGAGCACGTGTCGGTCTCGCGGGAAGACGCCGCGTTCAACATCGCATACGGGTCGCGACCCGAGATCCTGACGGCGAACAGCGCATAAGGGCCCGCCCCCGGATCGCCGGCGATCGAGACGAACGCTTTCCGCGCCTCGTCCTCCCTGCCCGCTTCGAAAAGGGCTTTCGCCCTCCAGTAGGAATGCCGCGCCTTTTCAACCGAGGAAAACCCGGTCTTCTCCCCCGCCTCGAACAGCCTGACCGCCTCCGTGTACCGTTTCCGCCTGTAGTGTCCGAAGGCGTGACGGAAGATCGCCTCCTGGCGGATCGTCTCGTCCTTCGCTTCGCGCAGAGCGCCGAAGAGCCCGGTCGCTGCCGCCTCGTCCCCTTCCTCTTCCGCGAGCCACGCCGCGAGGTACCTGGCGCGTTCCGCCGTACCGGGACGAACGCTTCCTTCCCGCGCGATCGCGAGAAACGCGGCCCGGGCCTCACCAAGCCTCCCCGCCTTCCAGTCGACCCTCGCCCGCAGGAACCTCACCTCGTTGCGGAACGCGGGCGGGGCTCCGGGCGCCGCCTTGTCAAGCAGAGCCCTTGACCCCGAAGTGTCTCCCGACTTGCGGAGGAGTTCCGCGTAATCAAGCAGCACGGTGTAGTAATCCTCGGACGGAGGGAACTTCCGGAGCGCTTCAGCGTAGACATCCTTGGCCGCCTCGCTCTCCGCCGCGCGTGAGAGGGCTTTTCCGAACTTCCCGAAAAACGGGACAGGGAGCCCCCATTCATCCCACTTCCCCTCGGTCCGCCAGCTCCGGAGACGCTCCATGGACAGCAACGCCGCTTCCTGGGCGGTATAGGCCGAGAAGTTTTCGAGGTGCGCTTCCGCGGCGCCGGCCGAGGGGCCGCCTTCTTCGAGCAGGCGGGCCCCGACATACCCTTCCTCGGCCTTGTAGCCGTTGCCGGTCACCTTCCCGCGCGAGAATTCGAAGTAGCCACGGGCGGCCGGAAGGTCGTTGTCGACGACGGCGGCGTAGGCCAGCGCATGGGCAAGGTACGGAATCAGCGGGGACGCGGGGAATGCCCTGGAGAGGTTGTCCGACACCGATGCCGCCTCCGCACGGAGACCCTCCCTTGCAAGGGACAGGCCCGCGAAATAAAGCGCGTAGTCGCCGAGGTCGTACTCCGCTGAAGGGATGGCAAGGAACGAATTCCTCGCCTCGGCGTACTTCTCCTCGGAAAGGAGGCTCCACCCTTTAAGGAACGCTGTGTCGAACGGCGATGCGGCGGAAACCGGTCGCGTGGATGCGAGGAACAGGACAGGTAGAATCAGCGCGGCGTGGAGGGCCCGCGCCATGAACCGGCATTTTCGGGTCAAGCCCGTGTTGATCCTCCTCATAATGGCATTGATGATATTATCCCGATATGGACAGATATGTACAAGGAACGGGATCATGATGAAGATTTCGCTTTCAACCCACCTGTTCACCTTCCATCCTCTCGATGAATCGATCGCCTCCCTCTTTCCGCGTTTCGGTTTCCCGCAGGCGGAACTCTGGGCGATGCCTCCGCACTTCCCGTACGACGACCCCCGCGAGGCCGACCGGATCGCGGATCGGCTGGAGGCGAACGGCGTCAGGATCGCCAGCCTCCACTCTCCGCTCTATCCGGACGTCCGCACATACCGGGAGGACCGGTGGTTCTCCCTCTCGTCGGAAGAGGAGGAGCACCGGCATGCTTCGGTCGGCGCAACAGCCCGTGCGGCGGGCTGGCTCTCGCGCCGCGGAGGCGGGACGGTCGTATTGCATACCACGTTTCCCACCGAAAACTGGTACCCCCGGCGCTGGGCTGCGTTCCTTTCCTCGCTGAACGAACTCCTGGCGCTTGTACCGGAAAACGTGCGGTTCGCCGTGGAGAACACCCCGTTGGGATCCGGACGCGCCGAGATCATTCTCGACATCGCGCATCGCTTCCCGGCCGATCGCGTCGGGGTCTGTCTGGACCTCGGGCACGCCAATATACAGGAGAACGTTCTCAACGCCATCCGGGCATGCGGCGACCGGCTGATCCACGTCCACGCCTCCGACAACCACGCCAGCCGGGACGACCACTTCGTTCCCGGGCGCGGCTCCGTTCCCTGGAACCTGGCCATCCCCGCCCTTCGGGAAGTCGGCTTCAAGGGCCCGTTCACGCTCGAGCTGCGCGATTACACCCGCGGGGACAACCCGCAATACGGAAGCTTCGATGAGATCCTTGCCGAGTGCCGCGACGCGCTCGCGCGAATCCTCGACGGAAGCGCGTGATCCATGGCTCAAGCCGTGGACGAGCGGGTGGTGACGGCGGCCCTTTCCGCCCTCTTCCGCGCTCGAACGCAGCCGGTCCGCATCTCCGAGCTTGCCGGCGATGCGTCCACGCGCCGATATTTCCGAATCGCCCTTCCCGCGGGCGCACCGTTTCCCTCCCTCGTGCTTATGCTGTACCCGGACGAGATCGCTGCAGGGGAAGAGCTTCCGTTCGTCAACGTCCACAGGTACATGAAAGCAGCGGGCGTACCCGTCCCGGAAATCCACCACGCGGTTCCGGAGGCCAGGCTCATTTTCCTCGAGGACGCCGGCGACATCATGCTCGAAGGGGCGGTGCGGTCGGCGAAGTCTGCGGAAGAGTATCTCCCCCTGTACGAGGACTGCGTCGAAATACTCGTCCGCATCCAGCAGGAAGGGACCAAAGCGCTCGACGGTAAAGCCATGCCGTCCCGGCTGGCCTTCGACGTCAGGAAATTCTCCGAGGAGATCGATTTCTTTTTCGAGCACGCCGTCCGCGAATACGGGGAAATCCCCCTTTCCGACTCGGAGGAGAGGGCGATCGAAAACCTGTTCCTGCCGTTCCTGGAAGAGATGGCCGCCCTGCCTCGCGTCCTCTCGCACCGCGACTATCACAGCCGGAATGTCATGGTGCTGGACCCGACGCCGGGCGGACGGCGCGGCCTGAGGATCCTCGACTTCCAGGACGCCCGGATGGGGAACGCCTTCTATGACCTGTGTTCCCTTCTTCGGGACTCCTACGCGACGCTTCCGGAAAAGGCGGTCGGCCACCTCTGCTATGCCTACCGCCACGCGTCTCCATCGGGACTCAAGCCGGCATTGGGGGATCCCGCCGCCTTCGAATACCGGCTCGACGTTGCATCGCTCCAGAGAAACGTGAAAGCGATAGGGACGTTCGGCAACCAGGCGCGCAACCGTGGAAAGACATTTTACCTGCGGTTCATCCCTCCCACGGTGGCGTATCTCGCGGCAAATTTCGATAGGAACCCGCGGATGCGACCCCTCGCGCGGAAACTTCTCCCCATCCTGTCGGCGCTCTCATCGAAAGCGAAAGGAGAGACCCCGCCATGAACATGAAGGGGATGATCCTTGCCGCGGGGCTCGGGACGCGACTGCGCCCCCTTTCCTACGAACTGCCGAAGCCGATCGTGCCGGTTCTGGGCCGTCCCCTTTGCTCCTACAACATGGAGTTCCTTTTCCAGGAAGGCGTCAAGACCTTCGTCATGAACCTTCACCGGCAGCCGAAAATGATCCAGCAACGGGTGGCGGGCTGGACGGGGAAAAAGATCCGGGTGGAGTACACGGTCGAGCCGGAGATCCTGGGTACCGGAGGCGGGATCTGGAACGCGAGTAACTTCCTCAAGGACGGGACGTTCGTAACGGCGAACTCGGACGCCGTGGTGCGTTTCCCCTTCTCATCCGCGCTCGCCTATCACAGGGAGAAGAGGGCCCTCGTCACCCTGGTCCTGTTCCCCGACCCCGACAGGCGCCATACCCCGGTGTGGACCGACGGCGAGGGCAGGATAACCGGCATCGGGCCAACAGCGGGCGGCGACCGGTCCGGCTTCTACACGGGGTTTCAAATCGTCGAGCCCGCTCTGTTGCGGGAGATCCCGCCAGGCAGGCCGTCGTGCATCATCCGGGACACGTATGCGAGGCTCGCAGGCGGCGGCGCGCCGGTCTTCGGCTTCCACTCCTCCGGCTACTTCCGGGAATTCGGTTCCCCGGCGGACTACCTGAACGGGACGCTCGCACTCCTTTCGGAGCGGCCAGTAGGAACGCAATCAAACCCGGTTGCGGGCGGGAATCCCATTGTTGCGCCCCCGGTCTACATCTCTCCGGGCGCGAGGATCGCGCCGGACGCAAGGATCGGCCCCGACGCGGTAATCGAGGAAGGCGCGGTCGTGGAGGAAGGCGCTTCCGTGGATCGGGCCATCCTCTGGCCGGGAGCAGTCCTGGGGGCGGGAAAAAGCATCACGCGGGCGATCCTTACGCCGCGCCGCTGCGTTCAGGTATCCTGAAAACCTGTCGCGGCAGGGCTAGCCGTAACGACGATTATTTCCACGGAGGAAGCAAGAGATGGGGAAAGACAACGGTAACAGGGCTTCGGGCGCCGGCCCGGGATTTGCCATCGATCGCAGGGGCGCCCTCCGGCTTCTCGCCGCAGCGGCCGCGATCGCAGCGAATCCGTCCATCCGCGGGGCGGAGGCGATCGCCTCCGTACCATCGGCGTGGGAGCGATGATCACGAGAGAGGCGGATGTCATCCGGTACGCCGTCGACCGCGGCGCAAACTACGTCGACACCGCGGACTGTTACATGGGGGGAGAGAACGAGCGTATCGTCGGGCGTGCCCTGAAGGGGGTCCGCGGCAAGGTTATACTGGCTTCGAAAGTCCACATCGCCCCGGTGGACCGGATGATCCAGTCCGTTGAAAAAAGCCTCAAATCCCTGAACACAGACGTCATCGACATCATGCAGCTCCACGGGATCAGCACCGAGGGGGAGGTCACCGACGGGAACGCACGCGAAGCTCTCCGGAAACTTGTCGACCAGGGGAAGATCCGCGTGCCGGGCGTGACGACGCACAGCGGACAGGAAGTGGTAATAAGAGCGGTGATGAAGCACGGATTCTACAAGACAGTACTCGTCGCGTACAACTTCCGCACCGATGCCGGGGTGAAGGCGACACTGCGCAAGCTCCTTTCAGTCGGGACCGGTATTTCGGCCGCGATCAGCGACGCCGGGACCGCGGGGGTCGGGGTCATCGCGATGAAGACCCAGGCGGGAGGATATCCGGTGGAAGGAGGAGCGTTAAGCCCGCACCAGGCCGCGCTCGCATGGGTCCTCGAAAATCCCGGCGTCGCCACGACTATCCCGAGCATGGTCAGCTTCGCCCAGGTCGACGAAAACCTTTCCGCCGGCGGGAAGCGGCTCGGCAAGGACGGGAGGGAAGCTTTGGAGCGGTACTCCATGGCGATAGGAGACCGGCACTGCGGGCTCTGCGG
>JAENIX010000103.1 GCA_016844415.1 Actinomycetota bacterium
GTCAAGTTCATCAGCGAGCAGACCCGGAAGAACTTCATCTTCGACGAACGCGTGCAGGGGAAGATCACGATCATCTCCCCCCGGAAGATCAGCGTCGAGGAAGCATACAACGTCTTTCTTTCGGTCCTCCAGGTGAAAGGTTTCGCCACGATCGAGCAGGGAAACACGATCAAGATAATCCAGCTGCGGGACGCGAAGCAGGACAGCCTCCCCACGGCACGCGCCGGAGAATCCTCCGCCGCCTCCGAGTTCATCACCCGCCTGATTCCGCTGCAATACACGGACACGACCGAAATCGTTCCCGTGCTGACACCCCTCATCTCCAAGGACGGACTGCTGACCGCATTTCCGGCGTCCAACATGCTTATCCTCATCGACTCGAGCTCGAACATCGACCGTGTGGTGAAAATACTCGCCGAGATCGACGTGGAGGGTTCCGCCGGCACGCTTCGGATCTTCCCTTTGAAGTATGCCTCGGTCAACGATATCGCCAAGACGCTGGATGCACTTTACCAGGGAACGGGAGCGCCCGGCGCTCCGCCCGACGCCCGGACCAAGGCCGTCCGCCGCGGGAGAAGCCGTGGAGCGGCGCTGCGGATCATCCCCGACGTCCGGACCAACAGCCTGATAGCGATGGCCGGAGCCGACCTTCTGTCCGATATCGAGTCGCTTCTCAAGCAGATCGACATCCCTTCACCGGAGAACACCGGCAAGATCAACGTCTATTACCTTGAGAATTCGGACGCGGAGGAGGTCGCCAAGGTCCTCGCCAGCCTGTCCGACAAGCGGCCCGCCGCTGCGGCCCCTGCCGCTCCCGGCGCTCCGGGAACGGTCAAGGGGATCATCTCCGCGGAACTTGAGGGAGGCGTCAAGATCACGGCCGACAAGGCCACCAATTCCCTGATAATCATCGCGTCGGTGAACGACTACCTGACGCTGGTCGACGTCATCAAGAAGCTCGACATACGCCGGCGGCAGGTCTACGTCGAAGCGCTGATCATGGAGGTTGGCCTCGACAAGGGACGCGACCTGGGGACCGAATTCCGCGGCGCCGTCAAGACCCAAAACCCCGAAGGTGCGGTCATAGGGGGGAGCAACTTCGATTTCAAGGGCAACGTCAACGATCTCTTCGCGGCGATCACCGCGGGCAACCCGCTGGTCTTCGGCGGCACGGGACTGATCGCGGGAGGGATCGCCGGAAAAGTCAAGCTTCCCGACGGGACGGAGATCCCGGCCATCACCGCCATCCTGAGGGCCGCCGAGAGCCGGGACAACATCAACATCCTGTCCTCTCCCCATCTCCTCACGCTGGACAACAAGGAGGCCGAGATCATCGTCGGCGAGAACGTGCCGTTCATCACGAGCCAGTCCCGCGACACCACGAATCTCGCCAATCTGATAAACACCATCGAGCGCAAGGACGTCGGCATCACCCTGCGCATCACCCCGCACATCCACGAGAGCGAGTTCGTCAACCTCGAGATCTTCCAGGAGTCATCCGCCATAAAGGGGGGAACCCAGCTCCTTGACGCCAACCGGGTCGGGCCCACGACGACGAAACGGTCGGCCAAGACCAGCGTCCTGGTGCGAAACGGAGACACGGTGGTGCTGGGGGGGATGATGCAGGAGACGTTCACCACCATCGAAAGACAGATTCCGTTCCTGGGGGACATCCCTCTCCTCGGGTATCTTTTCAAGTTCAAGTCGGTGTCCCGCAACAAGACGAACCTGCTCATCTTCCTAACCCCCCACGTCATAAAGGAACCCGACGACCTGGCGAAGATGAGCGAGAAACAGCAGAAGAAGATGGACAAGTTCATCGAGCAGAACCGGGGAGAAATGCAACGGATCACCCCCGAGCAGCAGGCGAAGTGATCCCTTGAGCGAACCGCAGGCGCAGGGAAAGATGCAGGACCTGGACGCCCTCGTCCCGGAGGCCGAACTGCTGGGCAAGATCCCGATCGGGTACGCGCGGAAGCATCTGCTGCTCCCCTGCCGGGACGCCGACGGATCGCTGGTCCTGTTGTCCGGCCGGCCGGACGTCCCTGAAACCGTCGACGAAGTCCGCTTCCTTGTTGGCCCCATCCGGGTCCTCGCCGCCCCAGGCGACGCGATCCTTAAAAAAATAGACACCGCATACGAGAAGATCCACAAGCCGGAGCGCGAGATGGTCGAGGGGCTCTCCGGCGAATGGAACCTGGACGTCGAAGCGGCCATCGAGGAAACACGCGACCTCCTGGAATCCCCGGAGGAAGCGCCGGTCATCAAGTTCGTCCATTCCCTGCTCTTCCGCGCCATCAAGGAGCGATCCAGCGACATCCACGTGGAGCCGTACGAGAAGGAGCTGGTGGTGCGCAACCGCGTGGACGGCATCCTCTATCCGATGGTGGCCGCACCGCGGAAGTGGCACGCGCCGGTCGTGTCGCGCATCAAGGTGATGGCGGGGCTGGACATCGCCGAGCGGCGGCTTCCACAAGACGGGCGTATCAAGATCCGCATCGGGGGGAAGGAAATCGACATCCGCGTGTCGATCGTCCCCACCGCATTCGGGGAACGCGCCGTGCTGCGTCTTCTGGACCGGTCGAGCATCCTGCTCGGACTTTCGGACATCGGCCTCTCCGCGAACGATCTCTCCGTGTTCGAGAGGTTTCTCGGAAGGTCCAACGGCATCGTGCTTGTGACAGGCCCGACCGGATCGGGGAAGACCACCACCCTGTACGCCGCCCTGTGCCGCCTCGATTCCGGGACGAAGAACATAATCACCATCGAGGACCCGATCGAGTACCAGATCCAGGGGATCGGACAGATACAGGTCAACCCGAAGATCCAGCTCAGTTTCGCCAACGGCTTGCGCTCCATTTTGCGCCAGGACCCCGACATCATCATGGTCGGCGAAATTCGCGACGCCGAAACCGCGGAGATAGCCATCCAGGCTTCCCTGACGGGGCACCTCGTGCTGTCCACGCTGCACACCAACGACTCGGCGAGCGCCGTGACCCGCCTCGTGGACATGGGGATAGAGCCGTTCCTCGTGGCGTCCTCGCTTTCCGTGGTCATCGCCCAGCGCCTCGTCCGAAAGCTTTGCCCTTCGTGCAAGGCGCCCTATGTCCCATCCCCGGCGCAGTGGAAGAAACTGGGGCTTGCGGACGCGCCGCCCGGACCTTTTTACTCCGCCGTGGGGTGCGCCGACTGCATGAACACGGGGTACATGGGCCGCGCGGGCATCTTCGAGGTCCTTCCCGCCGACGACCGGCTGCGCGCGCTGGTCCTCACGCGCTCCGACGCCGACGGGATCAAATCGTTCGCCGTTTCGCGCGGCATGCGGACGATCCTCGCAGCGGGGGCTGAAAAGGTCATCGAAGGGATCACCTCCGCGGAGGAGGTCCTGCGCGTAACGCAGGAAGACTAAACGGCCCGTACCGTGCCCACCTATAAGTACACAGCGGTCACCAGGGAAGGCGGCGAGCAGAAGGGAAACGTGGAAGCCGAGAGCCTTTCCGCGGCCCGAAAGAAGCTGCACGCCGATGGAGCGTATCCCCTGTCGCTTTCCGAGAGCACGGGAAGGGGCCCGCTTTTCCCCTCCTTCTCGCTTCTCGGACGCCAGGAATTCCTGCCCTTGCTGACCCGCCAGCTCGCCACGCTTGTCGGCGCGGGCGTCCCGGTGGTCTCAGCGCTGCACTCGGTGTCCTCCCAGATGGAGGACCAGGAAGGCCGCCGGGTGGTCGTGGCCCTCCAGGAGGCCGTGAGCGGGGGCACTCCCCTCGGCCGGGCGATCGAGTCCCACCCGGGCATGTTCCCGGAGCTGTACGCAAGCATGGTGCGCGCCGGAGAGGAAAGCGGGATGCTCTCCCTCTCCCTTTCCAGGCTGGCGGACCACCTGGAAGACCAGGCTCGTACGAAAAACCGCGTGCGGGCCGCGCTGACCTACCCGGTGCTGATGGCCGTCGTCGCCACTCTCGTCGTCGTATTCCTCCTGACGGTCGTCGTCCCGAAAATCGTTGGGGTGTTCACCCACCTGGGCCGCGCCCTTCCGCTGCCGACCCGCATACTGATAGGGGTGAGCGACGTCTTCTCCGCGGGATGGTGGGTGATCCTTCTCCTGCTGGCCGCGGGCATCGTACTGGCGCGGCGCCATCTCGCCACGGAGAAGGGGAAACGGTCCCGCGACTCGCTGCTCCTCCGGCTTCCGCTTCTCGGGCGGCTCGCGCACCTTTCCGCCCTATCCCGGTTCTGCCGCACGCTTTCCACGCTACTGGCCGGCGCGATCCCGGTGGACAGAGCGCTGCGCATCGTCGCTCCGGTCGTGGGCAACGTGGTGATCTCCGAAAGAATCGGGGTAGCGGCCGACCGCGTTGTGGAGGGGGCGCGCCTTTCCGATGCCCTGCGCGTGCACGCGGAGATCCCCCCGACACTAATCCAGATGGTGGCTGTCGGAGAGGAAAGCGGAAAGCTCGATTTCATCCTCGCGAAGATGGCGGACGCCGTCGACGGTGAGATAGAAACGAGGCTGTCCCGCCTCCTCTCGCTCCTCGAGCCCATCATTATCCTCATGATGGGGCTGGTGGTCGCCGGCATCGTGGTTTCCATACTGCTGCCATTGCTCGAAATCTCCCAGATCGTTCGCTAAGGAGGATTAAGGGATGAACTCTCGTAAAATAGAAACGGACCGCCTGCGGAACCGCGCCGGCTTCACGCTCATCGAGATCATGGTGGTCATCGTAATCCTCGGGCTGCTCGCCGCGCTCGTCGTTCCCAAGC